>JAMPBI010000100.1 GCA_023666775.1 Alistipes sp.
CCGCTGACTGTGACTGCCGCCGTTTCCAGTATTTCTAATATCGTTGTTACCATAGCCTCTTTTCCCAATCTTGGTATTTTCGCTTTAATGCCTTGGATAGTATAGCATATTAAGGTGAAAAAGTAAATCGTAGGATTTCCTTATGACATTCCCGCTTCTAAAAGCTGCCTTTTTCATTACATTTTGCGGAAATTCAAGCTAAGTTTCACTTAACTGCCTGTGTACCTCTCTGCCTCCATACATAATTCGAACAATATTTACTGCATTCTGAGATTTTTCCGGCAGATAAAATATCAAATAATTATCTACATGAAAAAAACGAAGCCCCTTGACTATGCCACGGTTCTTCCTCATAAAGTCGATGACGCATGGGCATTTCTTCAAGGGAACGAATTGTTTTCATAATCCGTCGGGTTTGCCCGGTTGCGGTTTCCGGCGCAAGCAGCTCGAATGCTATATATTCATAAATATCGCGCAAGTCTTGTTTTGCCTGAGCTGTATATACAATATTCCAACTCATACGCCAAAATCTCTTTCCATTTCCGCTTCAATGGCATCTGCCGAATAAACCCTTCCCTCTTTTACATCAGACATTCCTTTTTCGATTTCCGCATTAAACTGTTCTCTGGTAAGAGAACCATAACTCAGCGGTACTGCATGCGGCAGCTTCATTTCAAATGGAATCCCCCTCTGCAGAACCACCTGTCTCAAAAACATTCCCACAGCATTGGACATAGGGATCCCCAAACATTCAAGCACCTGCTCCGCCTGTTCTTTAATTTCAGGTTCCACCCGTGCAAATACATTTGCTGTTCGCGCCATAACATCTGCCTCCTTTTCTATCAGTATATCCATTTTGCCTGCGAAATGCAAGCATTTTGCAAAATACACCTTTTTTACGATCTTATCTTCACAACAAACCGCCCCTCCTCGAAACAAATGCTTCCATGAAGCCGGTTTCTTTCAAGACACGCCCTTACAATGGCAAGTCCCAGTCCGCTTCCCGTTCGGTTCGTCCGACTCTCGTCTCCTTTAACAAACGCCTCCCACAGCTTTTCGATATCCTGCGGCAGTTTTTCTTCCGTATCATTGCCGATCATAAATTCTTTTTCCGTCCCCGAAACCAGAACCGTTCCCGATTCCTTCGTGTATTTCACGGCGTTTGAAACAAGATTATCGATTATGCTTCTCATTTCGTTCTTATCCGCATGTACGGTATACCCGCCTTCAAACGATATATGAAGTTTTTTCTGTTCCGCCAGCGGCTCATACTTTTCCATAAGCTCACGGGCAAGCCGGCACAGATCGACCTCCGCCTTTACCCCATTTGTCACGCAGGCGTCAAGCCTTGATAATTCCAGGGTTTCATCAATAATATGATTCATATAGGTAACATTTTGCGCGATCATATCCACATAATGCTCCCTCTTCTGCGTATGAACGTTTTCCTTCAGGTTCTCCGCGCACCCGCTCATGGACATAAGCGGGCTCTTCAGATCGTGCGCAAGGCTGTTAATAAGTTTTCTGCGGTAATCGTCCATCATATAGAACTATTTGTTCCTTGAATTGGTAAGCGTCGCCGTCAGCCACACGATAAACAGCATTACCGCCATATACGCGATAAAAATCAAAATCAGAAGGATCCGGTTTGTTATGAAAAAGTTATTCTTCAGTCTGAAATAACCATACATCGTGTAGGAGTGGCCCGAAGCGTCCGTCAGAACGTCATAGCGGGAATAGACAAATTCTGAATCCATTCCCCGGTATATTTCCTTCTTTTCCAGCAAAACGGGAACGTCCTGCTCTTTCATGGTTCCTCCCTGTACCAAAAACATATTCGGTCCGGAATAGGAAAGTTCGGAAAGGTCAACCATTTCATATCCCTGTGGACATTCCTTCCGGTATTCGATAATCTCGCTGTTTACAACTGATGTTTTTTCGGGATCCCACCACTCGTCATAGCGATTGGTGGTAACCTCAACTTTCCCGGGAATAAACTCCCGGTCCTTTATATACGCGCTCTGTATCCTTACATCGATATCATATCCCAACCAGAAATGAAAGGGCATTATATTATAAAAATCATAAAAGGGGGTTGCGTATTTGTTCCACGTTTTAAAATACGGATAATAAAATTCCACGTCCGTCACACAGAAATAGGCTTTTGCCTCATCATCATCGTCCGGTCTGTCAAACGCCCAAATACCTTTCAGATAAGAATCCGCGACATTTTCTCCGGTCGCATTATCCTTTATCACCATATAACTATCTACGGCATGTGCCTCCCAATAAATGCTGAAATAACTCAGACGCGAGTTAAGAAGAATTATTTCCGCCTGTTCAAGGCTTTGTTTCTCCCCTATGATACCCTCGATCACCCTTTTGTCATAATCAAATTCCTTACCGGTCACCTTCGGAAACTGCACTTTTTGATACTCATAAAGAAGCCGCACGCTAATACTGTACACAAGCAGGACAACAATGATCCCCATGCCGGTCCGCTTCATAAAAATCCCCCAAAATGTCTCCCGTTTCGTTTTCCGTTCTGTTTTCTTCTTCATCTTTCCCCTGCCTCTCCGGTAATCTTATACCCCTTTGAAATAACCGTTTTGATCTGCGAACCGGCGCTTCCCAGCAGCTTGCGCAGTTTCTTTATATGATTGTCCACCACGCGGTCAACCACATCGTCGTATCCCCATATATTCGCGATCAGCGTCTCGCGGCTCACAACCCAGTTTTTATGAAGTATCAGATAGCTCAATAAGGCAAATTCCTTCGGCGGAAGCTCGACCTTCACATTCTTCACATAAACTTCCATGCTGCGTTTATTGATCGTAATAAGACCGCAGGTGATATTATCGTCGATTACGGTTCCCGCGCTTCTTTTTAACAACGCCTGCGTCTTTGCGTACAGCCTCGCAAGGGAAAAAGGTTTGCAGATATAATCGTCGCAGCCAAGCTCATAACCGTGTAAAACATCTTCCTCAAGGACCCGTGCCGTAATGAACAATACAGGAACGTCCTGGCTTTTCCTTATCTCCTTGCAGAGAGTGAACCCGTCAACGTAAGGGAGCATGACGTCAAGCATAACCAGATCAAACCCGCCGTCCCGGATCACTTCCAGCCCTTCCCTGCCGTCCTTTGCGCCAATAATCTCAAACTCCCCGCTCTTCGATAAAAAATAGTCCCCGATAACCTCTCGGATCTGTTCGTCGTCTTCCACTAATAGTATTCGGTACACCTGTTATCTCCTCCTAAAAATATGAATAACCCGGTCTGTTACAAAAATTATACCGCATTCATTTATCCTTTCGATATCCTACCAAAACAACAACAGGCGAAAACGGGACGTCGTCCTGTTTCCGCCTGCAATTTCTCTATTTCAATCATACACCGCATTTGCGCCTTCTCTACTCATGCATTCTTCGGATTATTTTATAGATCACCGCGTTTTCCATGACAAGCGGCGCCGTATGGGCAAAAAATATGATACCGTCGGTAGGAGATAAAACCTGCTCCAGCGCTTCGCCGTCGTAAGGATCGGTTATCTCGCCGATCACGTCCCCATGGAACACCGGATCGCCCGGATTTTTCATGCGTTTGTAAATGCCGCCCGCTTTCGTGTGTACCGAAGTCAGATCCTCGTCATGGATCACGCTGGCAATATAGCCGCTGTGGTTATTATAATGCAGTATCCCCATTCGCGTAAGAAATCTCAAAACAGACGAAACCGCCTGCCTTGCCGACTTCTCGTCAATGAGGTCCATGCTGTTCGTATAAATGGAAAACGCGTTGGTTCCGTTCATCTGCCAGTTATAATTCAAAGTCGCCGTGTCAAAAGGTTTCGGTTTACGGATCAAAACATACGGCATACCGAACAGATTGGCAAGGCTGGCGCTCTGAAATCCCGTCTCCATCATACGCACATGAGGGATAAAATCCCCCGGCATATAGAAACTGGTAAACTGGATACCGTAATTATATCCCTTCACCCGCTCAAAAACCGCCGCGGCAATCCGTTTCACCGTCTCGCCCTCCGCCGATCCCGGAAACATACGGTTGATATCGTTGTTGTCAACCGCCCAGAACCGTTTCCCGATATTCAGCGAATAATTGTTGATGGAAGGGATCACGAGTATTTCATTATTATGCACGATTGCCCCATGTTCTTCCAGATTTTTCAACGCCTTGATCAGCTGGGAACAGATATACATCTGCTGGATTTCATTTCCCCTGCTTGCGCCTACGATACAGGCGGCTTTGCTGCCGTGTCCGAACCGAAACCCCTCTATGGCAAAATCTTCCCGGTATACGCCGCCAAGCTGATAAACGATTTCCTTATTCATGTAAGCCTCCATGCACTCTGGCAATGATATCGCCGCAGTATACCACCGGGTGTTCCCTCAAAGTAAACACCACCCCGTCGCAGGGCGCGATAAAATCCTGAAGTACGGTGCCCGTAATCGGTTCGATGACCTCGCCGATCCGATCGCCTTTCTTCACGTCGCCAAGCCCCGAAATCTCTGCCACAAAAATCCCGCTGACGTCGCTGCGCATAACATTTACGTCGCCTTCAAGGGAAATAAGAGGCGCTTTGACCGGCTTTGTCTCTCCCTGCCATATTCCCAGATTTTTCATCAGATTAAAAATCCCGTCAATGACCTGACCGCACAGCTTCCGGTCGATCCGAAGCCCCACGCCCATTTCGCAGACCAGCGCCGGAACGCCCAGTTTATTTAAACTATACGCAAGCGTGGCGTCCAGTATGGTGATGGAAGAATAAATCCAGACCAGATCCGCGTTGAGCATTTTCGCGTAAGGGAGAAGTCTGGAAGCGTTCTCCTCGTTGACGCGCACCTGAGGGATCTCTTTTATAAAAATGTTACTGGAATGCAGATCCAGACACAGATCGCTTCCGATAATATCGCTCACGACCTTGGACGCCGCATATTCTGCCATCGCCCCGTTATCCGAACCCGGAAAGACCCGGTTCATATCCAGATCGAACATCGGAATACCCCGGTTTCCCATATCCACCCCCAAAGGATTGACCGCCGGGTAAATATCCACGATACCCGTAAGATTCTGAGGCTGTTCGTTAATCCTCTTCACGACCTCGTAACAGATATACTGTCCGTCCAGCTCGTCTCCGTGGATCCCCGTTACAAGAGAAAATCTTTTCGTATTTTTATCCGTCTGCGACGGCGCGAGCCTGTTTTTCTTTATTGTCATGCGCTCATGAACCGGCATTCCTACCGATACGATTTCTTCAACCATGCTGCTTCAAGTATCCTTCCTACAAATCCAGCGGTAAAACGCCGACGCTGCCGTCCATGACCTTAAACATGGAATTATAATAATTGGACGTGATCTTTTTGGTATGTCCCTCAAAGAAAAGCTGCACGCCCACATGCATACAGTCATGCACGCCGATATACGCCACATGCGCCTGATTAATGATCTGGAATAATTCCTTGTGCTTTTCCATGTTTTTTGTTTTTTCGGCGTTTTTGACGATCTTGGTCTGTAACATACGGATACGGTTCTTCTCGTACTCCTCCGGATAAAACGTATCTTTATACATGGTCAGCTTGGAAATTCCGTTCTCGATGGACTGAACTTCTTCTTCGTTCTTTTTGATCTCTTCCGTTATATTGGAATACTGCTCCATGATCTCGTCGCTGATACCCACCTGAAGGATCGTCGCGATCTCGTTATCGTTCCCGCCGTCATGCATTTCGATCCCTAAAATACCGTGGGTTTTCCCACCCATGATCCGTCCGTGTTTACCACGGATATTCACTTTTCCTACCGCGTAGGTATTGCAGTTCAACAAATAATTTCCCTCCAGATTTCCTCCGCAGACGATCGTCGCCTCCTCAAAAAACTGTCCGAATATATTTCCCTTCGCCTCGATATGCGCTTCCTGGGCTCCCTGCACACCCTTTTTCAGTATGATATCCTTGCCCGCTTTGATCGTGGCTCCCGCTACATGTCCCTGGATCTCCACATTGCCCGAAGCGTCGATAAGCATACCGCCGGTTACGTCGCCGCGAACCTTAACGTCGCCCGAGAAACGGACGTTTCCTACGGTCAGATCCAGATCGCCGGGAACTTCAAACACTTCCAGGATCGTTATTTCACCGTAACGGTACTCGATCTTACCGCACATTTCCGCCGTGTAGGTAAGACCGTCCTCCGAAATGCTGAAGCCCTTTCCTTTTATCTTTGCCAGCTCTTTGCCGTTTTTCGGCATAAGAAACTTGCCCTTGATATCAAAACCAAACTCTCCCTTTGTTGCCGGGTGGTATGTAACCAGCTTATCGCCGATCGCCACTTCCTCAAAGAGTTTCATATTATAAAAATCGACGGAGCCGTCTTCGTTTTCCTGCGGTTTTGCCTCGACATTTGTATCGAAGAAAAATTCAAACCAGCCGTTTTTACCGCTTAACGCCGGTTTACCGACGGCGACGGTAAACGGCTCGGAATATGTCTTCGACTCGATCATCTTGTTGAGCTTTTCCTGGTCCACGCCCATGCGGATCCCTTTTTCCAGCAGGAAATCCAGCGCCATCTCCAGTGTTATGCTCCAGCCTTCCTCCGGTTCCAAAAGCATCATATCGGCTCTCATATTATCTTCCGAGATCATCAGGCGGAAAAAAGTGCTTTCAAAAACATCTGCCATACAGCACCTCCTAACCGATCACACCGGCAGTAGCCATAAGCTGCTCCAATTCTTCACGGATACTCTTCATTTCTTCTGCCGAAAGCAGGATATCCGAATACAAATCGACGTCAATCCCATGCGCCTTGCCTAGATTAATCTGTTCTTCCTGCTCCGGAGTAAATTTCTTGTCGCCCTCCAGCAGCTGCATTCTTATGCGGTGCATTTCATACGCGTCCATAAACGGTTTCGCGTAGCCCGTCACGTCAAGTCCTTCCTGTAGTCCCATACGGATCTCGCACATCTGCGAAGCGGAGAAATCCTCCATGGCATACCAGGAAACCGCTATGTTCTTCTCCAGCCCCTTGCGGATCTCAAACATCTGCGAAGCGGTATAGGAGGTCTTCGCGTACCATGTGATATCCACGCAGTTCGCGATACCCTTGCGAAGCTGTCTGAGCTGATACGCGTTGTAACCGTCCCCGAGGAAAATATCCAGGTCGATCCCGTCCCTTTTTGCTTTGCTGATCTCCCTGAGATACAATCCGTCTATGGAGGTTTCCACATACTTTAAAATATCGATATCCTGTTCCAGCGCACGGCGTATCTCGTGCATTTTCACATAATCCAGCTCTCTGGAACTGTATACGGATATGTCCACGCCCGAAATGATCCCCTGACGAATCTCCTCCATCTGGCACCAGTCATATGCCGGGTCTGCGTATTGGGACACGTCCAGTCCCTCTTCCAGTCCGATCCGGATCTCTTTCATCTGCGGAGCGCGGTACTCCGCCTTGGCATAAACGCCCACGTCAATTCCCGCTTCCATGC
>JAMPBI010000101.1 GCA_023666775.1 Alistipes sp.
AGCACCGCTGAAGCGGTTCGCGACCAGCAGAAAAATACCGCCCGCCACAATGAACGGGAACAGATATCCGAGCATGCCGAACAAACCGAATACCGGCATACTGATCACGTCCCCCGCCGTTCCGCACACGCCCAGCATACTTAAAAACAATAAGATTACCGCGCAGATCACCAGCAGCAGCACTACTTCGCTTGTGATCGGGTTGGGCTGTTTCTTCGCGGCACTTTTTTTTCTGCCCGGCGTCTTCGCGCCGGAAGTTTTTTTCCTTGAAGCCATTTCTTATCTCCTCCTAAGCTTCTCTATTTCAGATTGAAACTAAATAAAATCGTTATCATGCTGATCAAAACTCCGTAAACGGCAAAAATTTTGTAAGAGCCTTTTCTTGCCATGTTCAGCATAAGCCTCAGGCAAAGCCCCGACAAAATACAGCAGCACAACATTCCCGCGAGGATATTTCCGAGATTGCCGAGCGATATCGCCGTTCCCGCGAGATCATGGAGCGTTATCAGACCGTACCCCGTCAGCGTGGGAATGGCAAGAAGGTAGGAATATTTCAGAGCAAAACTTTTCTGAAACCCCAGTGCCATCGCCGCCGCCATCGTCATGACAACCCTGGATATTCCCGGCACAACGGATAATCCCTGCGCCAGACCGATCACCACCGCGTCAAAGGTATTGATATTTTTAACCGTTCGTTTTCCCGACCCCATACTGTCGGTTATGAACAGAATGACCGCCGACAGCAAAAAGCTGATCCCCAGCGCCAGCGGCATTTGGGAAACGTTTTCCGCGATACTTCCGATAAAACGGGCTATAACATAGGTAACCGCCGAAGATACCGCCATCATAAGCACAAGACGTTTATAAGGATTGGTATCAAATACAAAATATCCCTCTTTGCTGCCTCCAAACAGCCGTATAAAGAATATGACGATATTTGAAAAAAAATCCTGTATTAGCTGAAACGCTCCGATGATGAGTTTCATGATGTCTTTGAATAATATGATGATAACCGCAAGAAGCGAGCTGATTTTTAAAAGGCATAAAAAAAGCGAGAGGTAACTGCCGTCCATGCCAAATATCCTGCCAAGAAGCACCAGATGACCGGAACTGCTCACCGGCAGAAATCCCATAATCCCCTGGACGATCCCAAGCAGTATTTCCCTAAGTATTTCCATGTCACTCCTCCAACACTATTTGTCCTACATTATAGCATTTTTTTTTTCACAACACAATTGCAAAATAATCCTTTCGTGATATAATACGTTGTTGGAAAATGAAAATAAAGAACCGAGGAAAAAAGTTATGGAAAGTTATCTTGTGTTTAAGGATCTGGCGATCATCATTGTTTTTGCCAAGTTTTTTGGTATTGTCGCGCGCAAATTAAAGGCGCCGCAGGTTGTCGGCGAGATCGTCGCCGGACTGCTGATCGGTCCCGGCGTTCTGGGTCTGGTCGCCCAGACGGAATTTCTGTCGGAAATGGCGGAAATCGGCGTCATTCTTCTGATGTTTACGGCGGGTCTTGAGACAAACCTGAGCGACCTGAAAAAAACAGGCTTAAAATCCTTTCTGATCGCCTGTGCCGGCGTATTTGTCCCGCTGATCCTTGGAACCGTGATGTTTATGTGTTTTTACGGTTTTCACCCGCTGGGAACGGAAGGTTTTTACCGCGCGCTGTTCGTAGGCGTAATCATTACGGCAACCAGCGTAAGCATTACCGTTGAAACTTTAAAAGAACTGGGAAAGCTGAAAGGTGAGATCGGTACAACGATCGTCAGTGCCGCCATCATAGACGACGTGATCGGTATTGTGGTGTTATCCGTTGCGATCGGATTTAAAAATCCGTCTTCCGATCCGGTCTCCGTTATCTGGAATACGGTTTTCTTTTTCAGCGCCGCCATTGTGAGCGGATATGTTATTTACAAAATATTTAAAAAGATCGTCAAACGATATCCGCATAAAAGAAGGGTTTCCATTATGGGGCTGGCGCTCTGTCTTGTATTTTCTTATGTAGCGGAGCGGTATTTCGGCATTGCCGATATTACCGGCGCGTTCGTTGCCGGCGTTATTCTCTGTAATTTAAGGGATTCGGAATACATAGCGGAGCAGATGGACTTAAACTCTTATATCTTATTTGCGCCCATTTTCTTTGCCAGTATCGGACTGAAGACACAGATCAGCGAAATGTCATGGGGACTGTTGGCGTTCTCCGTCGTATTTGTCCTTGTGGCGCTCCTCTCCAAGGTCGCCGGCTGCGGATTGATGGCGCGTCTTTGCGGCTACCGCGGCACGGACTGCCTGAAGATCGGCGTCGGCATGATGACCCGGGGCGAGGTCGCGTTGATCGTGGCGCAGAGAGGTCTGTCGGTGGGAATGCTCGACGCGAAATATTTCACGTCGGTGATCCTTTTGATCCTTGTCTCGTCGATCCTTACGCCGATCCTTTTAAAATTATTGTTCCGCAATAAAACGGAGGGTGCCGACTTAGCAGCAGAACATATTACAGAACAGATTTAACATACAAATTTCGCAGCATGAACCGCCCATATCCCCTACGGGCATTCCGAAACCTCTCTGGTTCCTATACCAGTTTCCGGTGTCAGAGAGCCGCGCGTAAAGCTGCCGGTATTCCGGGTTGTCCGGCTCCATCTCCATCGCCGTCTTCGCGTAATCAAGCGCCGTGGCAATATTTCCAAGCCCCGCCATGGCAACGGCGCCGAGATAATACCATCTTCCGTCCCGGAGGGGTATCTCCTCCAGAACGCGGAGCGCCTCGCGGTATCTTCCGCTGCGGATAAAATTTGCCGCCGCCACATAGCGGATATCGGCACGGTCCCCGGTTTCGCTTTGATAACCGCCGTATCCGTAATAGGAAGAACCTCCCGAAAAGCCGGCTGACGTATCTTTATTCATAATGGAATCATATGCCTGCTGAACTTCCTTAAACTTCTCCTCCGCCTCTTTCTTATTGGGATTGTTGATATTGGCGTCGGGGTGGTAAATCCTGCTCAGTTTCCGGTACGCCTTTTTTATTTCCTCGTCATCGGCGCTCTGTGAAACTCCCAGTACCTCATACGGATTTCTCATGCTTTCTTCTCCTATCACAGACCTCGGTAAATTTTGACCAGATACCCGAATATAAAATATTGCGCAGAACGGGAAGCTGTCCGCTTACGATCGGCAGCTTTTCAAACTCCCTGGCACATTCCGCGGCATTGACCATCAAAAGGTTACGGACGCGCTCCTCAAAATCCTCCTCGTGTGACCGCGTTTCAAAAGGATTATAATTCTTTCCCTTCCTGTCGCTTTCCAGATCGTCAAACGCGTCCATAATATAAATGAATTTCCCCAGATAAAAACCGATCTTTCGCAGCGGCTGCTCCCACTCGTCGTCATAAACGGCAAAAACCTCGGCAAAGATTTTCGCGGAATATCCCGAAACGATGTCGATATTTTCCTCCTTGTCCTTCTGCGCCTTTTCCAGATTAAGAACGCATTGTTCTATAATTTCAACCTTGTCCGGATATTTCTTCCGCACCGCTTCATACCGCTTTCCCAGAATATCGCCGTAAACTTTTCTGACGGCTTTTTTCTCGTCCCGCCAGTCGTCCATGCATTTAAGCCGGGCAAGCACCACCGTCATGTCCGCGGCATAATCGGTAAATTGATTGTACCGTATGCGCTGCTTTTTTGCCGGGTGAACCATGCACCGGTATTCTTCGCAGTTCTCCTCCGGCTCGTAAAGCCCGGACAGAAGAAGGATCAGGAATACATAATCGTAGCCGAGGGCAAAGCGGCCTGCCGTTTTGTGACGGCACGATAACCGGTGGCAGAGCCCGCAGTAATACTCACGGTACAGGTCAAATTCTTTGATTTTCAGTTCCGGTTTATTCACCACTATATATCCAAACATATCGGCTCCCGCGTTTTACTTTCTTGTTATTGGGTTCAATATCCGTATTGTACCGAAGGAAAATGAACGGAAAGTGAACATAACATAAAATTTTTTTAAATCCTGTTACGACTTTATTAATTCATTTAATTTCAAAAACGCGTCGCTGATCCCGCCGACCGCGTCGATCAGTCCCTCGTTTACCGCGTCTTTTCCCACAAGGATCGTTCCGAGGTCTTTCGTGAGGATCCCCGCCTTTATCATCATTTTTTCCAGCCTGTCCTTGCTCGTTCCGCTGTGCGTCGAAATGAACCCGATGATCCTGTCCTGTATCAGTTTAAAATAATCATACGTCTGAGGCGCGCCGATGACGGTTCCGTTCATGCGCACCGGGTGAATGATCATGGTTCCGCTGGGAACGATAAAGGAATAATCGCAGGATACCGCCAGAGGCACGCCAATCGAATGGCAGTCCCCGATCACCAGCGATACTTTCGGTTTCGTCAGAGAAGCCACCATTTCCGCCAGGGCAAGTCCCGCCGAAACGTCGCCGCCCACCGTATTGATGATCAGCAGCAGCCCGTCGCACTCGTCGTCCTCCTGGATCGAGGCAAGTTTCGGAAGAACATGCTCGTACTTCGTCGTTTTATTGTTTGCCGACAGATTGTCGTGTCCTTCGATCTCCCCTATGATGGTCATGACATGTATTCTGTTTTTGCCGTTTGCCGCCTTAACGTCCACTTCGCCCGTCTTTTCGATCTGATCCTGCTTCTTTTCCTCTTTTTCTTCTTTTTCCATAAAAATAATCCTCCTGCTTTTCGTTTTCCGTATCTTCCCACACAATTTCCTATTCGGATTTTATCAAACAAAATAGGAAATCCTCATATACGTTTAGGATTTCCTATTTTTTAAGTAGTATTTGATTATTTTTCCGTATTATTCTCATTTTCCTGTTTTTCGGGAAGTTTTGTGATACCCACGGTCCGTATGATCTTCTTTTCCGTTTCCAGTATCTTAAACACAAAACCTTCGTAAATGATCTCCGTTCCCACCTGATCGGGACTCGGGATCTTTCCCGTCTTTAAGATCAGAAAACCGTTGAGCGTATCGATGTCGTCCACATAGAAATCAATGGAAAGCTCGTCCTCCAGATCTTCCAGCAGCGTCAGCCCGTCCACAACGTAGCTGTTGTCGTCTTTCTGGGTGATCTGCTCCTCTTCCTCGTCATGCTCGTCAAATATATTGCCGACGATCTCCTCCAGAATATCTTCCATCGTGACAAGTCCCACCGTCTGTCCGTACTCGTCCACCACGATCACCTGATGGACTTTCTCGCTCTGCATGGATTTGAACAGATCGTTGATATTCCTCGTTCCCGGGATCAGCACGGCGTCAAACATCACCTCGGGGATATCCTTGACCGGCTCGTCGCGGTTCACGCGGTTTCCGTATTCCTTCAACGCGTCCTTGATATGCAGCGTGCCGATGATGTTGTCGATGTCGCCGTCATAAACGGGATAGCGGGAATAATTTTCATGGAGCATAAAGGTTACCGCTTCCTCCAGCGTCATATTGCCGTCCAGCGCAAGGATATTTTTTCTGTGGGTCATGATATCCACGGCTTCCTTGTCGCAAAATTCAAAAATATTCGTGATCAGCTCCGCCTCGTCCGCCTCGATAACGCCCTGCTCATGACCTTCGTTGACCATGGTAAGGATTTCTTCCTCGGTCACGTTATCATTTTCCACATAGGGGTTCATGCCGAACAGCCGGATCACGCAGTTTCCCACAAATGTGATGATGAGTATGATCGGACTTAACAAAATCAGCACCCAGCTTACAATCCCGTAAAGCCTTCCTATCATCTTATCCGCGCGGAGAATACAGACTTTAACGGGAATGATGATCCCGAATACCGCGGCGATCACCATCAACGCGGCGGCAACCAGCACCTTGCCGTAAGGCAGCGTGTTTATGTACTGTGAAAAGACATTTAAAATATAAGCGCCCACCACCACATTCATGATCATTGCCATCACTTGTATGGTATAATTCAGCCGTGTCCCGTTATTGATGAGCTTTAAGATATTCTGTGCCTTTTTATCGCCGTTATCGGCGCGTTTGGATAAGTCTCCCGTATTGACTTCGCCCGCCGCTGCCGCGAAACCAAACAAGGCTCCATCGATCAGCACAAACAAAATAAACAAAATGATACCCGATATCAGATACCCGTCTTCCATTTCCAATCTCCTCTGAACAGTAAAATAATTTCTATAAAATATAGCATTTTTCCGTTACTTAGTCAATATGTATCCATATCAAGACTTACAAGCAACGCTTTATTTACTCTGCTGATCGCTTCTTTATCCAAATGGCAGACTTTGTCCTTTAACCGCCTCTTATCGATCGTCCGAAGCTGTTCCAGCAAAATGACGGAGTCCTTCACAATATCATAATGCTGCGCGTCGATTTCCACATGGGTAGGCAGTTTCGCCTTCATTTTGGACGTGATCGCAGCGCAGATCACAGTGGGACTGTGTTTATTCCCGATATCATTCTGAATGATCAGCACCGGACGGATCCCGCCCTGTTCCGACCCTACCACCGGTCTTAAATCCGCATAGAAAATATCCCCTCGTTTTATTACCACTTCACTCACACTCCATAAATTTCCTAACCCTATTATTGCCAGCTTATGGTGGTGTATTCAAAATTTACCCGTAAATTACATTTTTTATAAAATCAATAATGTCGTCCGCCTTCATAAAATATTCCCCGAGGCTCTCTTTCGCGCAGTCTCCCGCCAGCCCGTGGATATACGTTCCAAGGACCGCCCCGGAATATGGATCCATGCCTCCCGCGAGAAGCCCCCCGATGATCCCAGTCAGCACGTCGCCCGAACCTGCCGTGGACATTCCGCTGTTTCCCGAAACATTCAGGTAAACGTTTTTACCGTCGGACACAATGCTGCGGGCGTCCTTTAAGACGCATACGCATTGATACGTCCCGGAAAATTCTTTCGCCGCCGCGATCAGACGCTCCTTTATCTTACTGACCGTATTTCCCGTAAGCCTCGCCATCTCTCCCAAATGCGGCGTGATGATACAGCCTTTTAACAGCTCGTGGCGTTTATCCCTGGCGATGATATTTAACGCGTCCGCGTCCAGAACCACTTTTTTACCGCTTCCCGAAAGGAGGTCAAATATTTCATATAATATTTTTCCCGCCGCTTTTCCCATGGATAACCCGGGTGCCATGACGATCACCGCCGCCCTGCCGACATACTCCGAAAGTTCTTCTTTGCTTACTTCATCATAAAAAGATAATACCGCTTCCGGCAGAAGCGTCTGGATCGCCTCTTTGTTGGATTTAACCGTCATGACGCGGACAAGCCCCGCGCCCATGCGGTACGCCGCTTTTGCCGAAAAATATGCCGCGCCGCTCATATTATCCGAACCTGCGAAGACAAGCACGTTTCCGTAGGTCCCTTTATTGGAATCCGCCGTCCTTTTCGGAAGCCGTTTCAGATCTTCCCTGTCATAGATGAATTTTTTATCCGGTATGCGTTCCACCGCTTTTTGAACAAAG
>JAMPBI010000102.1 GCA_023666775.1 Alistipes sp.
TAATGCTCATGCTGATGAAAATATGTTTCTGGGGATAAAAATACGGAAACTCAAGGAAATATTATTATATCAAAAAATCGCCTAATATGCTATAATTCATTACACAGCCCTACAGACAAACTTTACGGAGGTAAAACCTATGAAAGAAATCATCATTGACGAAACCAAACTTCCGCCGGTAATGGAAATGATTGAAAAAGCCGCCGCGCTTATGGCGGAGACAGACTGCAACAACGATACAACAGCGAAACAAACCTTAGCAAAACTACAAAAAGATTTGAGGGAGCTTACCGGGAATAAGAAAATACAGATCAAAGATTTTCAACGGTACTGGAGTTATACCGATTTGGAAACAATCGCGCGGAAAGCCTTAATGGCTCCGCCCTCAAAGGGCAATGTGACCGACGCGCAGATCAAAGAAATCGTTTTAAATATCCTGAAACACGGCGAGGCAGAAATGGACTGGTGGTTAAAATATCTGAAGATCAATACCGGTCTGGATAATCTCACCGATTATATTTTTTATCCCGACTTGATTGGTCTTGACCCGCAGGCTACGCTGGAACAGATTGCGGATAAAATCATCGCGGACAGAAAATGATTTTCCCATCACCCAAAAGCCGGCGCGTAACTTCCTCGGAAATTACGCGCCGGTTTTTAATCTTCTTCACTTACGATCTTAACTTTTCCCTCGTAAACTTCCTCTACCGCGGTAGAAAGAGGCTTTCCGTTGGCAGCCGCCGCCATAGGCTCATCGCCGTCTATAAGCTGTCTCGCCCTTTTCGCCGTCGCAAGCACAATGGAATACCTGCTCTGAACAATCGGCTGTTCACCCGGCTCCACATCTCCGTTGACAACTTTCATAATCTCTGAATAAGATGGATGTATCATTTTCATTCTCCTTCCGCAAAGCTCTTAAGCTCATCTCTTATATTATTGATCAAAGTAAGATTTTTCGCAACCTTTTTTTGCTCGGAGCGGATAATTTCGTTAATATTTTCCACGCAGTCCTCCAGATCGTCGTTGACGACAACGTAATCATACGCCTCCACGCCCTCGGCTTCCTCTGCGGCGCGCCTGAGCCTTGCCTCGATCACTTCCGCGCTCTCCGTTCCCCTTCCGATAAGCCTGTCGCGCAGAACCGCGGCGCTTGGCGGAACGATAAACATAAGAACGGCGTCCGGAAATTTCTCTTTGATCTTTAACGCGCCCTGGATCTCAATTTCAAGAATAACGTTTTTACCACGCGCGAGCTGTTCTTCCACATACGCCTTCGGCGTTCCGTAATAATTCGTTACATACTGCGCGTACTCGACCAGCTCGTCCCCTGCGATCATATCCTGAAATTCTTCCACCGACTTAAAAAAATATTCCCTTCCCTCCTGCTCGCCTTCCCGGGGCGCACGGGTCGTCGCCGATATGGACAGCGCGTAGGTATCGTATTTTTCCAGAAGACGTTTCATCGCCGTCCCTTTTCCCGCTCCCGAAAATCCTGAAACCACTACCAATAATCCCTGTTTATTCATTCTCTTCACCCAAATCCTTATTATAAAATCTGTTTGAAATCGTTTCCGGCATCAGCGCCGACAAAATCAACATTCCGCCGTCCGTGACAATGACGCCCTTCGTTTTCCTGCCTTTGGTCGCGTCGATGACCGTTCCCTGATCCCTGGCATTTTGTATCATTCTTCTTGACGGCGCCGAATCGGGACTGATGATCGCCACAATTTTACTGGAATTAACCACATTTCCAAAACCGATATTAATTAACTTCGTCAAAATAAACCTCTCTTATTCGATATTCTGTATCTGCTCTCTCACTTTTTCAATTTCCGTTTTCAGGTCGATCGCCGTCTGGGAAATCTCCAGATTGTTTGCCTTGGAAAGCGTTGTATTCGCCTCCCGGTTCATTTCCTGGGCAATGAAATCCAGTTTCCGACCGATCCCTTCCCCGCTTCCGGCAGAAAGCGCGTCCTTCATGGACTGTATATGGCTTTTCAGACGGACCATCTCTTCGTCCACACAGATCTTATCGGCATAAATGACCACTTCCGTAGCGATCCTTCCCTCGTCGATGGTCACGTCGCCCAGAACCTCTTTCACCTTTTCCAGCAGTTTATTACGGTAATCCTTTAAAATATCCTCGCTGTGGGCAGTGATATGATCAAGCATTGTTGACATCGCGTCCAGTTTTTCCGTCAGATCGTCCCTCAGGCGCTCTCCCTCCGCCCTCCGCGCTTCGTTGATCTGCTCACACGCCTTTACAAACGCTTCCTCCGCCACACGGAAAAGCTCGTCTTCCTCCGGTTCCGCCTCTTCCGTCATCAGAACCTCCGGATACCTGGAAAGCGTTGACACGCGGATATCGTCCTCCAGTCCGAACTGACCGGACATTTCCCGCAGAACGGAGAGATATTTTGCCGCGACGTCGGCGTTATACCGGATATTTACGTCCGACTCCGAAATGTTTTCAAAATTGATATAAACGTCAACTTTTCCCCTGCATATGTATTTTTTGAGAACCGACTTTAAATGCGCTTCATAGGCATTTAATTTCCTCGGCATCTTTAACGACACGTCAATATACCTGTGATTGACGGACTTCATTTCCACGGTCACTTTATAATTGGGTCCCTGCGCTTCGCCGCGCCCGAATCCGGTCATACTGTTAATCATTTTCGTCTCCCAATCTTTCCCGGGCTGCTCCCGTATATTCTTTATGCTCTGCTTTGGTGGCAGGTGAAGTAGATCAGCTGATTCGCTTCACCCAGTCCCCTTAAAAACCGCATGGCGTTATCCAGACGGTTTTCATCGAGATTTACAAACGGATCGTCCAAAATGATACACGGCTGTTCTCCTTCAAACATGGCGGAAACAAGCGCAAAACGCGTACATAACGACAACATGTCGCGGTATCCCGTACTGTAACATTCCAGACCATGCTTCTCACCGTAATCCTCCACCGTGACATTTAAGTCAATGTCAACGCTGACATTATTCATCTGCGCTCCGTTTAAAAGATTCACATACTCTTTAAAGGAATCCTTCATTTTCTGGATATATTTTGTCTTAAAACGGTCGTTTGCCGTGGTCAGATACTCTCTTGTCATGGAAAGGATCTCATACTGCCTGATACAGTCTTTCAGTTCCAGTTCCAGACATTCCCTGTTCTGGATCAGATCGTTTTCGTCGTCGTCATCGTTGGTCAGAGCGTCCATTCTTCTCGCAATGCCGTTTTTCTCCTCCATAACGCTCATCAGGGCATTGTTAAGGCTTGTCTCCTTTTTCTGGAGTTCTCCCAGAGAATGTCTCGGAACCTGCACCGCCCGGATCTTATCCATCTCGTTGGCATTTTCAAAATCCTCCAGTTCCTTTTTCGCCGAAACCGTTATTTCCGTCAGTTTCTTATATTCTTTGCTCTTTACGTCGATTTCCGTAAGAGATTTTAAAATATTATCCGGCTGTTCCACCTGAAAATCCTTCACGAAATTATCCAGGGATTTCTTCACCTGCTCCCTCTCCAGATTGTATTCCCGGACGGTGATCCTCGCGCAGTCGATCTCCTCGTCTACCTCCTGCATCTGACCGCGGTATTCCCTGCCGGCTTTCGAGCCGCCCAGTATCCATGTAATAATACCGAGAAGGAACAGGATTGCGCCGATACCCGCGCAAAGTACGGCAAACAGAACGTCCATATCCGTAAGCGCCCATAAAACAACGCCGCACCCCAGCGCCACGATACCGAGAAGCAGTAAAATAAAACTGCCCACCGGCGTTTTCTTATGCGCCGCGAACTGCGTCTCCAGATTATGCTTCCGGTATTCCAGTTCCTTCAAATTCTCGCTCTCGTCGCGGTATTTCTCCTCAAGACGCGCAAGATTATCGTATTCTTCCTTCTTTTCGGCGAGCCTGTCAAACTGCTCCTCGCTCTCAAAAAACAGTTTCGCAGCGTCCAGCCTGCTTTTTGCCTCCAAATGGTTTTTCACAAGAAGATCGTAATGGGATTTACGGGCTTTCAGACCTTCGTATTCTCCCGACTGCTTGATCTCGTCCCGGACGGACTTTAACTCGTCGAACAGCTCAACCCGCTTATTTTCCAGTTCCGCGCGCTTGTTTTTAAGGTTTTCAAAGGTCTCCGTGCGGTTTGAAAACTGCGACAGATCATGGTTGATCTCGCCGATCTGCTTTTCCAGCTCCGCGATCTTTCCCCGGTCCCCCGTCTTTTTGTAATATTTTAACTTCGCGTCGATCCGATCCAATGCCTTTTGGAAATTTTCCACATCATTACTGTTATTGGACAGATTGGATAATTTCGCCGTCAGGCTGTCGTTGATCGTGATGTCCCTGCCCTCCTGCGGAAAAAACGTACTTCTCTCAAACGCGAACGCGTCGATCCCGAAGATCTCTTCTCCCGGCCTTACGCCGAAATCATCGCTGACGCGTCCCGTCTCCTCATCATACAGGGTATAGCGGTCTTCTTTATCCTTCGCGCCGAAGAAACGCTCAATCCGATAAATCCTGTCTTTCAGTGAAAATACGAGATATCCTCCGTAATTGCCTCCCTGCCACGGCAGGTAACGCTTTCTCTCGTTTTCCGTGACGGATTTTTTCGTCGTGTAATCCATTCCGTAAAACATTGCCTTTACAAAAGCCGCGAATGTGGATTTCCCCCAGCCGTTTTCCTCGAGTATGATATTCAGACCGTCCTCGAAGCTGTAACGGTATTCGTGCAGTTTTCCAAAGTTTTCTATGTAACAGCTAATTAATCTCATGAATCCAGTTCCTCCCCGGAAAGTGCCCTGATGCCGGTTAAAATAACCTGCTCTTTCGTCTCTTCCTCAAGAAATGATGATAATACCAGGCGGATAAATTCTCCTTTTAACGTAGGGTCATACCGGTATTCCTCAATGCTGACGGCAAGTTTTGTGATATCCTTCACCCTGCCGAAATAAAAATGTTCCAGCAGATATTGCTCCAGGTACTTCACGTCCTTTTCGGCGTCCATGGAAACCCTGCCCGTAAGAACCACCTTCACAAGCGAATCCCCGGAAATATCGCTGACTGCCGTTTCTATTTTCTTTAGCATTTCAATCGTGGTTTCCATGCCGCTCACGTCCACGGCACGCTGATACAGTATACGGCTGGCGATCGGAACAAACTCCATCGTCAGTTTCCCGGTGTCGATCTCCAGAAGGATAAAGCCCTTCTCGCCGCACTCGTCAAATCCTCTTCCGTCAAGACAGCCGCAGTACGCATACGTTCCGCGCTCGTCTAGCGTTCCCCGCTTATAGGAATGGATATGCCCCAGCGCAAGATAGTCGATATTTTTGCCCTTTAACTCCCGAAGACGGATATCCTGCCCTTCCTGACCATGCAGTACCACAATGTTTACCCTGTGGGAATCTAAGATCAGGGACTCGTAGATGGAATCCTGATTATGGGAATTTAATTCCACACCGGAAACCACCACGTCCTCAAATTCATATTTCGTCCAGACGTCGCCGAAAAACATTAAATTTTCCGGCTGATCCGGCATGTTGTCCATAAAATTCTCCGTATCATGGTTTCCCTTTAAATACAGAAACGTAATGCCGGGATTGGAGCGTATCGCGTCCAACACCGTATTGCGCACCTTCGCCGTAACCTTTGCCGTATCGAACATATCGCCCGCTATGATGATAACGGAAACCCAGTTCTTTCTTGCAAACTCCACCATTCTTAAAAACGTATTCAGTATCTCGTTCTTTCGCTCTTTCGCCTTCTCCTTGGGCAGAACCGATTCCATCTTGGAATCCAGATGTAAATCTCCACAATGTATAATCTTCATTTTTCTCTCCAAATTTTCTGTAAATAATACTTATTATACACCATAAAAAAACTCGTTTCAATCCGTATATTACCAAATTAAAACGAGTTTTCCTAATTTTTACGTTATTTTAATTCTGTCCGTATTTCACGATTTTCGCAAAATCCGTCTTCAGGCTTGCGCCGCCGACCAGACCGCCGTCAATATCCGCCATCGCGAATAATCCCGCCGCGTTGTCCGCCGTCACGCTTCCGCCGTAAAGGATACGGATCGCGTCGGCAAGCTCCTGACCGTACAGTTCCTTGATCAGCATACGGATCTGCGCGCACACATCTTCCGCCTGCTCGTTTGTCGCAACCTTTCCCGTTCCGATCGCCCAGATCGGCTCGTAAGCGATCACAACCTTTTTCACCTGCTCGGCGCTAAGTCCCTTTAACGCGGTTTTAAGCTGTATTCTTATATGATCGTATGTAATTCCTTCTTCTCTCTGCTTTAACGTCTCCCCGCAGCAAAGAATAGGCGTGATCCCGCACTCAAGCGCCTTTACGACTTTCTTGTTCACTGTATCGTTTGTCTCCGCGAAATATTCCCTTCTCTCCGAATGTCCGATGACAACATACTCTACGCCCGCGTCCACCAACATTCCCGGCGATACCTCTCCCGTATAAGCGCCTTTGTCTTCAAAATACATATTCTGCGCGCCGACTTTGATATTCGTATTTTCCACCGCCTTCTTTACTGCCGTGATGTCGATCAACGGCACACAGACTACAACGTCCGCGTCGGCGCCTGCCACAAGCGGTTTTAATTCTTCCAAAAACTGTACTGCCTCGGAAGGAGTCTTGTTCATCTTCCAATTTCCCGCAATAAATTTCTTTCTCATGGTAAAACCCTCCTGCTACTTTTTATTCTTGCTTTATCATGTGAAAAATTTCACATTTTTTGATATTTTTTTGCGGCCGCAGGCACGATGTGGTGTGCAGCCGCAAAAGATTAAAATTTGCTTCGTGAATACGTTATGTCAAATTTGTAAACAAATTTGACTGCTTAAAATTCACTTCGTGAATTTCAAGCTTTATCATTAGCGGCTGCTACGCCTGGGAGTTCTTTGCCTTCGAGGAATTCAAGGGAAGCGCCGCCGCCGGTTGAAATGTGCGTCATTTTGTCGCCGAAGCCTAAGTTGTTGACTGCGGACGCGGAATCACCGCCGCCGATGATCGTTGTCGCGCCTTCCAGTTCCGCGAGTGCTTCCGCTACTTCGATCGTACCTTTCGCGAAGTTCGGCATTTCAAAGCAGCCCATCGGTCCGTTCCATACAACGGTTTTCGCGCCTTTTAACGCTTCGCGGAACAATTTGCAGGACTCCGGTCCGATATCAAGTCCTTCCCAGTTATCCGGGATATCACCAAGACCGCATACCTTGGTTTTGGCGTCGTTAGAAAAGCTGTCCGCCGCGATATTGTCGATAGGAACAAGAAGTTTAACACCCTTTGCCTTTGCCTTCTCTTCCATATCGAGGGCATACTGCTTATAGTCCTCCTCAAGAAGGGAATTTCCTACAGGGTATCCGTGCGCCGCCATAAAGGTATACGCCATACCGCCGCCGATGATCAGCGTATCCACTTTATCAAGAAGATTTTCGATC
>JAMPBI010000103.1 GCA_023666775.1 Alistipes sp.
TCAGCAATCAAACAGGCAGACAAAGAATGTGGAAGTTGTGGTTGTGATTTAGACCCACTATATAAGAGAGCTTTAGAATTGATTTAGCAACACTGTCAATTCCAGTTTGCAGAGACAGGAATATCCTAAAAGAATATCTGATGAGTCGAGAACTGTAGATCGTGACGCTTATGATGAATGGATTATGAAAACAGAATTTTCGGAGGGAGCTGTCAATGAAGAAAATATTACCGATAATATTGATAGTATTAGGCATTATAGAAATCACAATAGCCTTTATGGGCGTAAAAATGCCACTACTTATCGCAATAGTAATGGGCGTCATGTTTATCCTATTTGGTGTTAGGGAATTGCTTAATACAAGTAAAAAGAATTAATGGGGAGATACCTTGCGTAATCTTGAGTAAATTTACGCAAGGTTACGCAAGATTTTACAGGATTTTCTAAGTTTATTTAGGAAGTCCTTTTTTCTGTCAAATCGCAGCTGTTGAGGTGTATAGCTATAAAATGGCCCTGTAATTTCGCCATCTCTTTAAAAGACCGGCATTTGCAATCCTAAAAATGAAAAATACTGTTATAATTAGGAAAATGTGGTATACTAGAATACGAGAATACGAATTTTTGGAGGAATTATGTTAGACTTACAGGAAATCAGAAATGAAATAGACATCGTGGACAGGGAGCTGGTGAAACTTTTTGAGAAGAGAATGCAGCTTACCACGGACGTGGCAAAGTATAAGATCGAGACGGGGAAAAAAGTGCTGGATCCCCAGAGGGAGAAGCAGAAGCTGGAAACCATCGAAAAACTGGTATCCAACGATATGAATAAGCGGAGTATTAACGAAATTTTTACGCAGATCATATCAAACAGCCGGAAATACCAGTATATGCTGTTAGAGTCCATGGGTCAGACGTTAAGGGAAGATTACGAGGCGCTGGACGAACTGCCGGTAAAGGGCTGCCGGGTGGTATACCAAGGGGTGCCGGGAGCCTACGCGTACATAGCGGTTAAGAGATTTTTTGGCGAGGACGTGGACAATTACAACGTAAAAACGTGGCGCGACGCCATGGAAGCGGTAAAACGTGGGGAAGCGGACTACGCGGTGCTTCCTATTGAAAATTCCACGGCAGGGATTGTAAGCGACGTGTACGACCTGCTTCAGGAATACAATAATTATATTGTCGCGGAAACCTATGTGAAAGTGGAGCATGCGCTTCTCGGACTTCCGGGGGCTGCGATCGGGGATATTAAGCGGGTTTATTCCCACCCTCAGGGGCTAATGCAGTGCAGAAGTTTTTTAAACGAGCATAAGGACTGGCAGACCAGCGAGCAGATTAACACGGCGGTGAGCGCCAAGAAAGTGATGGAGGACGGCGATAAGACCCAGGCGGCGATCGCGAGCGTGGAGGCGGCGAAACTGTACGGACTCAGTATTTTGCAGGAAAAGATCAACACGGAGGACAATAATACCACAAGGTTTGTCGTCATATCCAATAAGAGGGCGTTTTTAAAGGACGCGGGGAAAGTAAGCATTTGTTTTGAGACGGAGCATACGGCAGGAAGCCTTTACGATATGTTAAGCCACATCATTTACAACGGTCTGAACATGACGAAGATCGAGTCAAGACCGATTGAGGGCAAGGCGTGGCAGTTCCGGTTCTTCATCGATTTTATGGGAAATATTGATGACGCCAGCGTGATGAACGCCCTGCGCGGCATTGAAGAAGAAGCGATGAACATAAAATTATTGGGAAATTATTAGAAAACAGGAAACGAAAAGCGGGGAATGAAAGATGGCAGTCACAATGTTTGCGGCAATAGAAGTAGGTTCCTATGAATTGGAAATGAAAATATATGAGATCGGCGGCAAAAACGCGATCAATGAAATTGACAGGGTCGCCCACGTTATTGAGCTGGGTAAAAATTCCTTTAACGAAAAATATATTAATTTCGATGTGATCGACGAAGTGTGCGAGGTATTATACGATTTCTGCAAGATCATGAAATCCTACGGAGTGGATAATTACAGGGTGTGCGCGACCAGCGCGGTGCGGGAGGCGGAAAACTGCCAGAACATCGTGGACCGTATTCTGGTGCGGACGGGACTCAAGCTGGATGTACTGAGCAATTCCGAGATCCGTTTTGTGTACAATAAGGCGCTTGCTTTAAAGGAAACGTATTTTGACAATATCATCAAAGAAGGAACGGTGCTTGTGAATATCGGAAACGGAAGTTCCCAGCTTACGCTGTTTGACGACAGCAGGCTGATCACCACGCAGAATACCCTTCTGGGTTCTTTGCGAATGCGCGAGGTTATGGCGAAACTTTCCGTGTCGGGAGAAAAGTACCGCAATGTCCTTTCGGAATATATCGACGATGACATGGAAGATATCCGCAAGATTTTCTTCCGTGATACGGAGATCCGGAATATGATCATAACCGGTGAAAATATGGGAAATATTTTTGACGGCGTGAAAGCGAGGACCGGACGGGATTATATTTCCAAGGAAGAATTTGACCTGCTGTATGAGCGGTTTATCCTTATGTCCGCCGAACGCGTGGAAGAGGAGTTTAACATTCCGAGAGAACATGTGAGCATACTGATCCCAAGTCTGATGATCTACAAAAAGATTTTGGAGATCACAGGCGCCGCCACGGTCTGGACGTCCAATATGCGGCTGTGCGACGGTATTGTGGCGGACTATGCGGAGAAGAATAAGAAGATCAAGTTAAACAGGAATTTTTATGACGACACCATCAATTCTTCCCATGTGATCTCCAGAAGATATATGGGAAACGAAGAACATATCGCTTTTGTCGAGAAAAGCAGCCTGCTGATTTTTGACGCGATGAAAAAACTTCACGGTCTGGGAAAGAAAGAACGGCTTTTAATGCAGGTTTCGGCAATCCTCCATGAATGTGGGAAATACATTAACGTCAGTTATCCCGGCGATTGCAGTTTCAGTATTATCATGAAAACGGAGATTATCGGGATCTCCCATCTGGAACGTGTGATGGTGGCAAATATCGTGCGCTGTAATACGGAGGACAGTACCTTTGAAAATCTTATCAGCCAGGGACTTTCAAAATCCGCCGCGATGACCGTGTTGAAACTGGCGGCGATCCTTCGGATCAGCAATGCCCTTGATAAGACCCATAAACAGAAATGCAGCGACATGAAAGTTACGCTGGAAGAAAAAGAACTTCGCATTACCGTGTCTACTTATGAAGATCTGACGATCGAAAGAGGTCTGTTCCCGGAAAAAACATTTCTCTTTGAGCAGGCATACGGCGTAAAACCGGTGATTAAAGTAAAACGTAATTAAAAGCATGATAAAGAAGGTGTGAGAATGGAATTTGACAAGGCGGAATATTATGAAAATCGGGAACTGAGCTGGCTGGAATTTAATAAGCGTGTGCTTGCCGCCGCCAGAGACAAAAACAATCCTTTGTTTGAACGGCTGAAATTTTTGAGCATTACCGCGTCCAATCTGGATGAGTTTTTTATGGTCCGTATCGCCTCGCTGAAAAATATGATGGAGGCGGGTTATTTAAAGAAGGATATCGCGGGATTAAAGCCTGTGGAACAGTTGGAAAAGATCAATGAGAAAGCACATGAGTTTGTAACGGCGCAGTATTCCACATACACCCGCTCGCTGATACCGCTTCTTATCCAGAACGGCGTGAAGATACTGGACGGACATGAAGAGTTAAACAGTGAGCAGAAGGAATTTGTGGATAAATTTTTTAAGGAGGAAGTCTATCCGGTACTGACGCCTATGGCGGTGGACTCCTCAAGACCGTTTCCGCTGATCCGCAACAAAACCTTGAATATCGGCGCGCTGATCCGCAAGAAAACGGAGGATACGGAAATCGAGTTTGCCACGGTCCAGGTTCCGTCCGTACTTCCGAGGATCATCAGGCTGCCGGATAAAGAGGGGACCTCGATCATTCTGCTGGAAGAAGTTATCGAGATGAATATTGATAAGTTGTTTTTAAATTACAATGTGATCTGCGCGTATCCGTATCGGATCATGAGAAATTCCGACTTTCAGATCGACGAGGAAGAGACGGAGGATCTGCTTACGGAAATCCAGAAACAGCTTAAAAAACGCCAGTGGGGCGCCGCCCTGAAACTGGAGACGGAGGACAAGATCGACAAGCGGCTTTTAAAGATCTTGAAGAAAAATCTGGAGATCAAGGACGAGGAAATCTATTATATCAACGGACCGCTGGATCTGACGTTTCTGATGAAGGTTTACGGTCTGGAAGGATTTGAGAAGTTTAAAATCGAGGAATTTGTTCCCCAGAAACCGTCGGGACTCAACGACGAGGAGGATATTTTTACACAGATCCGGAGGCAGGATATCCTGCTCCATCACCCGTATGAAACGTTTGAACCGGTAATGGAACTGGTAAGGCAGGCGGCGGGAGATCCGCAGGTTCTCGCGATAAAACAGACGCTGTACCGCGTCAGCGGAAATTCGCCGATCATTTCCGCGCTGGCGCAGGCGGCGGAGAACGGAAAACAGGTTACGGTTCTGGTGGAATTAAAGGCGAGGTTTGACGAGGAAAACAATATCATCTGGGCGAAGAAGCTGGAAAAAGCGGGCTGCCATGTAATTTACGGTCTGGTGGGATTAAAAACCCACAGTAAGATCACGCTGATCGTGAGGCGCGAAGAGGAAGGCATTGTGCGCTATGTCCATCTGGGAACGGGAAATTACAATGACGCGACGGCGAAATTATATACGGATATCGGGCTTTTGACGGCGTCCCATGAAATCGGCGAGGACGCGACGGCGGTGTTTAACATGATTTCCGGTTACTCGGAGCCTCTTGCGTGGAATAAACTGGCGCTGGCGCCGATTTGGCTGAGGAGCCGTTTTCTGTACCTGATCGACAGGGAGACAAAGAACGCGCGGGAGAAAAAGCCGGCGCAGATCATCGCCAAGATGAATTCCCTTTGCGACAAGGAACTGATCGCGGCGCTGTACGAGGCGTCCTGCGCGGGCGTTAAGATTTCCCTCATTGTGAGGGGAATATGCAGTCTGATACCGGGAATACCGGGGGTCAGCGAGAATATCGAAGTCCGTTCCATCGTAGGAAACTTTCTGGAACACAGCCGGATCTTTTATTTTAAGAACGACGGCAGGGAGGAAATCTACTGCGCGAGCGCGGACTGGATGCCGAGAAACTTGGATAAACGTGTGGAAATCCTGTTTCCAATCGAAAAGGAAGAGCTGAAAAAGGAACTTCTGCACATATTAAATTTACAGCTGGACGATAATATGGGAAGCCATATCAAGCAGCGGGACGGTTCTTATGTGAAGGCGGACCGCAGGGGAAAGAAGCAGGTGGACTCACAAAAACTGTTCTGCGCCGAGGCGAAAAAAGCCGCGAAGCAGGACGGGAAAGAAGAGCAGAAACGGGTGTTTCTGCCGCGGGATAACCGTGGTTGATCAAGGATAGAAGAGCAGAGGAATAGGATTATGAAAAAGTTTTTAGAGTGTATCTCGCAAATATGCGAGGAAGCGTTTACGGAATGTGGTTATGACGCGAAATATGCGAGGGTAACGGTTTCCAACCGTCCCGATCTGTGCGAGTATCAGTGCAACGGAGCCATGGCGGCGGCAAAAGAATACAAAAAAGCGCCCATTATCATTGCGGGGGAAGTGGTTGAAAAACTGAAAGGCAGCGCCGCGTTTTCCAAGATTGAGGCGGTCAATCCGGGTTTTATCAATATCACCCTTACAGGCTCATTTGCCGCGGAATATATTAACGATATGTTCCACGATAAGGATCTGGGATACGACAAAGTGGAGAAACCGCAGACGATCGTGATGGATTATGGCGGAGCCAACGTGGCAAAGCCTCTCCATATCGGACATCTGCGTGCGGCGATCATCGGGGAAAGCGTAAAGCGTATCATGCGCAACGCGGGGAATACGGTGATCGGCGATATACACATGGGAGACTGGGGGCTTCAGATGGGACTGATCATCGAACAGCTCCGTGATACGAAACCGGAACTGGTGTATTTTGACGAGAATTATGACGGCGAATACCCGAAAGAGGCGCCGTTCACCCTTTCGGAACTTGCCGAACTCTATCCTGCCGCCAGCGCGAGAAGCAAAGAGGACGAGCGGTTTATGGAGCGCGCCCATCTGGCGACCGTAAAGGTTCAGAACGGCGACAAAGCCTGTATGGCGCTCTGGGAGCATATCATGAACGTGTCCCTGCCGGATCTGAAGAAAAATTATGATAATCTGAATGTGTATTTTGACGTGTGGAAAGGGGAAAGCGACGCGAAACCGTATATCCCGGACATGGTCCAGGATCTGGTTGACAGGGGCTTTGCCCATGAAAGCCAGGGCGCGCTTGTTGTTGACGTTGCCGAGGAGACGGACGCGAAGGAAATCCCGCCGTGCATTATCCGGAAATCGGACGGGGCGGCGCTTTATGCGACTTCCGATCTCGCGACGATCGTTCAGAGGGAGGCGGACTACGCGCCGGACCGCTATATCTACATAACGGACAGACGGCAGGAAATGCATTTCACACAGGTATTCCGTGTGGCGAAGAAGGCAGGTATTGTAAGTGAGAAGGCGGAACTGACCCATATGGGATACGGGACCATGAACGGCAGGGACGGAAAACCGTTTAAGACCCGTACAGGCGGTGTAATGCGGTTAGAACAGCTTATTTCGGAAGTCAATGAGGCAGTTTATAATAAGATCATGGAAAACAGGAGCGTGTCGGAAGAAGACGCGAAGGAGACTGCCAGAGTCGTGGGACTTGCCGCGGTAAAATATGGGGATTTGTCCAATCAGGCGTCCAAGGATTATGTGTTCGATATTGACCGTTTCGCTTCTTTTGAGGGAAATACGGGACCGTATATCCTTTACACGATCGTCCGTATCAAATCGATCCTCCGGAATTTTGCGGAGCAGGGCGGCAGTCTGGCGGAAGATGCCATGAACATCAAAGAACCGGTGAACGCTTCCGAAAAGGCGCTGATGTTGGAACTTTCCAAGTACAACGAAATGCTTGCGCAGGCTTACGAGGAGATCGCGCCTCATAAGATCTGTCAGTATATTTACGGTCTTTCGGACGCGTTTAACAGCTTTTACCATGAGACAAGGATCTTGGCGGAGGAGGACGAGGAAAAGAAGAACGGTTATATCGCGCTTCTTGTCCTTACCCGAAAGGTTCTTGAAAAATGTATCGATCTGCTGGGGTTTGAGGCGCCCGACAGAATGTAAGGAGAGTTGAAATGTACAAAATCCTCATAGCGGACGATGAGGCAGATGTTGTCAGCCTGATCCGGGATTATTTTGAAATAAACGGATATGAGGTCTTAAAGGCTTATAACGGCAGGGAAGCGTTGGAGATGGTGGGAAAACAACCGGATATCATTCTTCT
>JAMPBI010000104.1 GCA_023666775.1 Alistipes sp.
TGATAAGGTCGTTATGGACGCGATCTATGAGACGAGATGGAAGACGATGTATCATGCGGAATGTTTTGTAGGTCTTGATCCTGAATTTATGGTAAAGGCACATCTTCTGATCCCGGAAGGAGAAGAAAATCTTCTTTATAACTGGATGCTGAATTTCCAGTATATGTCCGACGATTATGTTAAGATGTACAAGAATTCCAAGCCGGTAGGCGACGGCAAGGAACCGGATATTTATATTTTCTCTGATCCGCAGTGGACGCCGGGAACAAGACCGGACGTTGATTACAGCTGCCTGAGCGATCCGCTTACGCTCTGCTATTTTGATACGAACCAGAACTGCGCGGCAATTCTTGGTATGAGATATTTCGGCGAGCATAAGAAGGGTACGCTGACAATGGCATGGGCTCTTGCCAACAGAAACGGCTACGCGTCATGCCACGGTGGACAGAAGGAATACACGCTGGCAGACGGCAGCAAGTTCGTTGCTTCCGTATACGGTCTTTCCGGTTCCGGTAAGTCAACGCTTACCCATGCTAAGCACGGCGGCAAGTATCCGGCGATCAAGGTTCTCCATGATGACGCTTTCATTATCAATACCGATACATGCGCGTCCATCGCTCTCGAGCCGACATACTTTGACAAGACGGCAGATTATCCGACAGGCTGTCCGGATAACGAATACTTATTAACGGTTCAGAACTGCTCCTGCACAATGGACGAGAACGGCAAGATCCAGTTGGTAACGGAAGATATCCGAAACGGTAACGGACGTGCGATCAAGTCGAAGTTATGGTCACCGAACCGTGTGGACAAGATTGATGCTCCGGTCAACGCGATCTTCTGGATCATGAAGGATCCGACAATCCCGCCGATCGTTAAGTTAAAGGGCGCTGCGCTGGCTTCCGTTATGGGCGCTACGCTTGCCACAAAGACTTCATCAGCGGAGCGTGTTGCCGCAGGTACCGATCTGAACGCGATCCGTATCGTACCTTACGCAAATCCGTTCAGAACCTATCCTCTGGTAAATGACTATGAGAAGTTCAAGAAGCTGGTAGAGGAGAAGAACGTAGACTGCTATATCGTTAATACAGGCGATTTCATGGGTCAGAAGGTTAAACCTGCCGATACATTAGGCATTCTTGAGACGATCGTTGAAGGAAAGGCTAGGTTTGAGCAGTGGGGACCGTTTGAAGATATCGAGATCATGAACGACTGGTCCGGCAAGACAGCCGACTTTACGCCAAACCTTAACGACGCTGATTACAAGTCTCAGTTAAAGAGCGGAATGCAGACGCGTGTAAAGGCTGTAGAGGATTTCGCTTCCAAGAAGGAAGGATATGACAAACTTCCGGACGAAGCGTTAAACGCATTACAGAAACTTGTTGACGTATTATAATTTTTAAACGCATAGGTGTGGATTTCCGAATGAGGATTTCCACACCTGTTTTTTTCCTAATAGAATATTGAATTATTAATTTCGAAAAAATAATATTGGATTACGAAGTAATAGATTTTATTAAGAATTTTTTTGCTATAATTTTTATGGGATAAGAATTGTAACAAGAAAGGACGACGTTATGAAAAGTAAAACAATATTAAATTTTTTGACGGCTGTGTTTGCCATGACCGCTTTTTTATCACTATTTTGTTTGAATGTTTATGCAGCGGAAAAAGATAATGCCGATACTTTTGATGAGGTAATTGGGATACTTCATGAACAATATACCGATGAGGAAGTAGATGTTTTTTTAGAACAGTATTCAGAGGAAGAATTGATCTTAATGTATGAGGACTCTTTAAAATTTGAGTGCGCTTATGTATCTCTTTGGGCACAGTTCGGATATCTGGAGGCGGTTTATGCCTATGTAGAGACATACAATACCCCGTGGATTGAGTTACTTGATACAAAATTAAATGCTAAAGTTGCTGATTTAACAGTTTTACCGTCGGGAATAAATACGGGCATTACATTTAATTTTTATATTAAGAGTAATTGGTCTCTTCTTTGGAATAAAACATTCTGCAATTTTATGTGTGATTGTTATGGAGAACTGACAAATTCTTAAAATCAATTTATTAAGGGCAATTCTTATCCCGATTTAAAAGTCTGAGAGGAAAATGTTTGATATGTACAATATTGCGGTCTGTGATGATGAATGTCTTTTTTGTTCCGAATGTGAGAATATGATAGAACAGTTTGCTAAAATGCGGTTTGAAGAAATAAATGTTGATATATATTATACAACAGAAGCAGTAGAAAAAGATATTGAAGCCGGAAAACATATTGATCTGATTTTTCTTGATATTGAGTTTGAAGGACAAAATGGCGTGACATTGGGACGTAAGATTAGAGAGAAATTTGAAAATAATACCATGTGTATTGTATTTGTGTCAGGAAAAAATACATATGCAATGGAATTATTTGCAGTCCGCCCATTGGATTTTCTTATAAAACCAATTAACGAAGAAAGATTTTTTAATACACTGGATTTATTTTTAAAACTGGCAGGGAGAAATAAGCATATTTTCGAATATATGTGTGAGTATAAGAAAAAACGTATTGAAATAAGTAAAATACTATATTTTAAGAGTATGGATAAGGAAATACATATGGTTACGGATTATGGTGAAGAGCGTTTTTTCAGTACACTTAAAAAGATTGAGGAAATGCTTTCCGATTATCGTTTTATCCGGTGCCATAATTCTTTTCTGGTAAACTATGATAGGGTGGAGATGTTTTATTATGACAAACTTTATATGGATAATAAAATGATACCGATTGCACAGACAAAAAGGAAAGAAGTAAGAAAAATGCAGTTGAAGATAGAAATGGGGAGGACGTTTAATGTTTGATTTTAATAATATTCTTACAGTATTATTTTTGTTTGCGGAAATGATAGTCCTACTTCGCTTTCTGTCACGTCTTTTTGAAGAAAATGATTTTAGAAAGTACATATTGATGGTAGTTCTGGTATATCGCTATTTCACATTCGATCAGTGGACATTTGCCTATATTTCTATGTTTTTATGTGTGCTTTTATGTAGTCTGACAGCAGTAAAAAGTCTGGGTTATAGGGAAATCATTATTTCAGCAGGATACCCCATTATTAATGTTATGATGTTATTTCTGTTTCGGTTGGTAAATAATAATGTATCACAAAAATATTTTGTAATGTTTTTTTTCACAATCGTTATCATTGTGACGGAGACAATAATCAGCAATGTTTTTTTTAGTATGGCAGAACTCATGGGAAAAATGAAAAAAACAGAGATACAACATGACTTTAATAATCATTTATCAATGATTGCCATATTAGCGAAGCAGAGTAAAAATAAGGAATTGGTGGATTATGTAAAAAAGATGAGTGACGACAGTAATTGGGAATTTTTACGAATTACCGGAAATGAAAAATTAGATGTTATATTGGGAAAGAAGTTAATAGACGCAAAGAAGTGTGATATTCATATAGAAACGGATATTACAGTTCCTTCAGATTTGGAATTGGATATATTTGATATGACTGTGCTTATAGGAAACGCGTTTGATAATGCAATCCACGCAGTAAATGAATTATCCCGTCAGGATAAAAGAATTTATTTTAAAATGAAATATAATTGTAATCGGCTGCTGATTGAAATGAGAAACAAATATCGGATTCGGGGCAGCAGAGGAACGGGAATGAAACAAATGGAAACGGTTGTAAAAAAATATAATGGACTGATAAATTTTGATTATCTGGAAAAAGAATTTTCTTTGAGGTTAATTTTATATTTAGAATAGTCTTAGGAACCCTCCCTGACGCATATAGTATTCAGGGAGGTGTTTTGTGCATGAAACAAAATAATGAATACGGATATGTGGAGGAATGTGAGCAGATACCGCTCTCGTTTCCGCCGCAGCACCAGAGCAGACAGCCGGGATTTGAGTACGTTATGGAGCCGCAGCCCGTATCGCAGAGACATCGGCACGGACCGAAACTTGCGGGAAGGGTCGCGATCATTACCGGGGGAGACAGCGGGATCGGGAGGGCGGTTGCTTATGATTTCGTGAAAGAAGGAGCGTCCGTTGTGATCATTTATTATGACGAGGAGCGGGACGCGAAAGAGACGGAGGAAAATATTCGGCAGATGGGAGGAAACTGTCTGGTGCTTCGGGGGGATTTAAAGGATATTTCTTTTGTGCAGGACTGTATCGAGAAGACGATGAAACATTTTGGAAAAATCGATATTCTGGTAAATAACCATGCGGTTCAGTTTATACGAAACAGCATTCTGGATATCTCGCCGGATCAGCTTCAGTTCGTGTTCCAGAATAATATTATTTCGTTTTTTTATATGATACAGGCGGCGCTTATACATATGAAAGAAGGCGGCAGCATTATCAATACGACGTCCGTGACGGCGTTTGAGGGAAATAAAGAACTGATCGATTACAGCGCGACAAAGGGAGCGGTCGTTGCGCTTACCCGTTCGTTGTCGCTGTCGTTGGTTGAGCGGGGGATACGGGTAAACGCCGTCGCGCCGGGACCGATCTGGACGCCGCTGATCCCCTCTTCTTACTCTGCCGAGGCGGTTACCACATTTGGGCGGAAAACATCAAAAGTTCCCATGATGAGGGCGGGACAGCCCTGCGAAGTTTCTCCCTGTTATGTATTTCTGGCGTCGGACGACGCGTCTTACATGACCGGTCAGGTACTGCACCCGAACGGAGGGACGATTGTCGGTTAAAACATTGTCCAAAACGGTATTTTTCAGTTGATTATTTTCCATTTTTTTGCTATACTGTTTTTAACACATAAAAAATAATTTAAAGCATATAATAAAAAAGCAGAGAGAGTTCTGCGTGAATTGAAATTACCTGGAATGTGCGCCAACCTATGATTTTGAACCTACATTTCATTATTGGGATTCCTATATCTGTGGACGGATGCTGGGCCAGACGCGTAAGCGCTACTTTATTTAGGTTTCTAAGATTCCTGTTAATGTACACTGGATGGCTGAAATTCACATGCGGTTGCCCACCTAGCTCAAGCTAGGCGTCGAAATTTTAGGTAACGGCATTTTGGGGTTTCAAAAAAGATTGATTGGGACTGAATTATTCAGTCCCAATTTTAAGTTAGAGGGAAGCGTATGAATAAGAAAAAGATCATATTATTAATGAGCCTGCTGGTTGTTTTTCTGGCGGCGGCGTGCATTTATCTCATCGGCGTGATCGACGGCGGCAAGCCGGATTACGAGTGTATCACCAACGGGGAGACGGCAAAGATGGTACTTGCGTTGGAGGAAGATTTTGAGGGTTACGGCTACCGGGAGACGCCAAATTATATCAAGGATTATCTGTATGCCGCGGTTGAAAAGGGGATCATGGCGGATTGTGAAGCGGAAGAATATCTGACGAATAAAAATCTCCTTTCCATCATGAAATATTACGGAGTGGAACAGAGTCTTTTTGAAGATCTGGATATTCAGTGGAAAAAGAAAAACAGAGCGGTTTCTGAGGGAAACTGGTTTATCATATACGATTATATCCGGGAATACCGTCCGGGAGGAAACATTGCGTTAAAGGAATTTACCATTGTGGCGACCCCGGGAAATATGGAAGGCGTTCCGGCGTGGACGGCGTATACGGACGACGGTATTTATACTTTTTACAATCTGTTTCTTGACGGATGCATGGATAACCGGGTTCTCGCGTATACCAGAGGACAGGAGATCCTTGCCTTAAAAAAGGTGGTAAGTACGGAAGTGGTCTACCGCAACGCATGGATCTATGAGGGAAACAACAATGTCCTCAGAACGTATATTGACGGGATCGACCGGATTTTTTATCCGGAAGGGCTTTCTTCCAAAGTGAACGGCGTACTGGCGGATATCCGTTTGTCCGGCGGCGTTCTGACAGGCGTTGATATCAAAACCGATACCATAAACGGCAAGGTTCTTTCGGTGACCAACGATTATGTGGAAATAGAAGGATACGGGAGGGTGCCTTTTGACGAGGACTATCGTTTTTACAAAAATTACGGCGGATTTTCCCAGATCGGTTATAGCGATATTCTTGTAGGTTATGAGCTGCAGGATTTTATTGTCGCGGAAGGAAAAATCTGCGGCGCCATCGTGCTTTATCCTTTCGAGGTGCAGGATATCCGTATTATTCTGCGCGATACCGGATTTGGGAGCATTTACCATGACCGTGTGGAAGTGACCTGCGACGGGGATTATTATGTGATGTCGGGAAAGGAACTGTCCGACGTGGTCACGCTTTCGGCGGGGGATATTTTCGCGCTGGAGAGCGACAGTGAGCTGATCCGGGGAGAACGTATCCGTATCGCTCCGGTAAAGAACACGGATAAGATCGTCGTCAATACCATTGAGCGGAGCCAAGGGAATCCGGCGTATCCGGGCTTTTTGGAAATTTCGGCGGACGAGACGGGGCTTTACATTGTAAATGAGGTCAATCTGGAACAATATCTGAAACTGGTGGTTCCGAGTGAAATGCCGGCAAGCTACGGCGTGGAGGCGGCGAAAGTGCAGGCGGTCTGCGCGAGAAGTTACGCTTATAACCAGCTTCTTAACAACGATTACATGGAGTACGGCGCCCATATTGACGACAGTACATGGTATCAGGTTTATAACAATACGATAGAGTACAGTTCTTCCAGCCAGGCGGTGGACGATACCTGCGGACAGGTAATGACGGTAAACGGCGACGTTATCACGGCGTATTATTATTCCACTTCCTGCGGGCACGGCAGCAATATCGCCGTCTGGGGACAGGACGCCGACACCTGCTCCTACATAACGGCGCACACGATCAATCCGGATAATGTCTATCTGGATCTGACCGTTAATGAGGTGTTTTATGATTATATCACGAAGAAAAATCCGGCGGATTTTGATTATCCGTTTGCTCTGTACCGCTGGAAAACGTATCTGACGATGGAGGAAATCAACGCTCTGTACCGGAATAAGGCAAATGTAGGCGAGATAACTTCTTTAGGCGTGATAGAACGTCTCGCGGGCGGTTCGGTCGATCAGGTGGTTGTGGAAGGAACCAAGGGGACCTATCTGGTGGAGGGCGAGATGAGCGCCCGGAGATTTTTCGGGGACAGCTCCATTGAATGGACGAACAACAATAATAAAAAATTTACCATGGGTTCTCTGCCAAGCGGATTTTTTGCCTTAAATCCCGTTTACGAAAAAAATAAACTGGCGGGTTATGAGATCGTCGGAGGCGGTTACGGCCACGGACTCGGCATGAGCCAGAACGGGGCGTACCAGATGACGAAAGAGGGATATTCTTACGAGGAGATTTTAAGATTTTTCTATGAGGGTATCTAGATCACGTTCCTTTATTAGTAAAATTTGGCATG
>JAMPBI010000105.1 GCA_023666775.1 Alistipes sp.
CCACAAGGAAATATACGACATTGTTAAATAAAGAGCGGGATAACAGGGAGATTAAAGAGGGTCTTATCAAAGCGTGCGATATCATTGACCTGATCATTGAGATTTTAAGGGGAAGCCAGAGTTTAAAACAGGCGAAGGCATGTCTTGTAAACGGCGACGTGACGGATATTAAGTTTAAGAGCGAAGCGTCAAGAAAAGAGGCGCAAAAACTTTCGTTTACGGAGCGGCAGGCGGCGGCGATCCTGGAACTGCGTCTTTCCAAGCTGATCGGTCTTGAGATCATGGCGTTAAAGAAAGAGTACGAGGAATGTCTCAAAAAGATCGCGGAGTACGAGGGGATCCTTGGAAACCGTAAAACGATGATGAAGGCGATAAAAAAAGACCTGGAAAATATCAAGAAAGAGTATGGCTATGAGCGTAAAACCGTGATCGAAAACGCGGAAGCCGCCGTTTATGAGGAGGAAAAGATCGCGGAGCAGGAAGTCGTCTTTCTGATGGACCGTTTCGGTTATGCGAGAACGATCGATACCGCCACTTACGAGCGCAATACGGAGGCGGTCATCAGTGAGAATAAGTACGCGTTTTCCTGCATGAATACGGACCGGATCTGTATTTTTACCGACAAGGGAAATCTTCATCAGATGAAGGTAAAAGATCTGCCGTTTGGAAAACTGCGTGATAAGGGAACGCCGGTCGATAATCTGTGCAATTATGATTCTTCGGTGGAGAATATGGTTTATCTGTGCGATTCCAATTCCCTGAAAAATAATACGTTTCTGTTTACCACGAAGTACGGCATGGCAAAGCTGGTGGATTCGTCGGAGTTTGACGTGTCGAAAAAGACGGTGCTGGGAACGAAGCTCAACGACGGGGATCTGCTGGTATCCATGGACCGGGTTAAGATCACAAAGGAGGTCTACACCAAGTTTACCCTGGACGGTGAGAAAGTGGAGGAGGAAGTCATCGAGAGCGATCAGACGGTCATTCTGAAAACTTCCCAGGGGGTATTTTTGAAGTTCCCGCTTTCCGACGTACCGGAAAAGAAAAAGGGCGCCGTGGGCGTGCGCGCCATTAAACTTGCCGATAAGGATTATGTGGACGAAATTTACATTATATCCGACGATATGGATCTTTCGATCGAATATAAGGGAAAACAGATCGAGACAAGAAAATTAAAACTTGCCCACAGGGATACGAAGGGTACGAAAGTGCGCGTTTGATACCGCTGTGTAAAGAGGACGATACCGCATGCATATTCTGCCGCCGGACTGTAATACAATGATTGTAAGCAGGGAAACGGAGAAAATGTATGCGGTATTTTTATGATTATGAGAAAAAAGCGGTCTGCGTACTGATGGCGGTTATTTTGTGTTTTCTGGGAACGACGCCCGCTTTCGGGGAAGAAAAGCCGACGCTTACGTTAAACGCGCTGTCGGCATGTCTTCTGGACGGGGAAAGCGGAAGGGTGCTTTACGGAAAGAACGAAACGGAACGGCGCGCCATGGCAAGTACCACCAAGATCATGACGCTGATCGTCACGCTGGAAAACGCGGATTTAAGCGACGTGGTCACAATTTCGCAGAATGCGGCGAGGCAGCCGGACGTCCAGCTCAATGTCAATACGGGGGAACAGTATGTTCTGGAAGATCTGCTGTATTCGTTAATGCTGGAATCCCATAACGATGTAGCCGTCGCGATAGCGGAGCATGTGGGAGGGAGCGTGGAAGGGTTCGCAGCGATGATGAATGAGAAAGCGGCGGAACTCGGTATGGAAAATACATATTATATTACCCCCAACGGTCTGGACGCCGAGGACGAGAACGGAAAACATTCCACGACGGCGGTGGATCTGGCGCGTCTTGCGGCTTACGCGGTAAAAAACGACCGGTTTGTCGAGATCACGAACACGAAATCCCATTCTTTCCGGGAAGTCAACGGGAAACGCTCCTTTACGGTGAATAATAAAAATCTGTTTCTTTCCATGATGAGCGGCGCGATCGGCGTCAAGACAGGCTTTACGGGAGAAGCGGGTTATTGCTTTGTGGGAGCCGTCCGGCAGGAGGGAAGGACCTTTATATCCGTGGTGCTGGGGAGCGGCTGGCCGCCGAATAAAACGTATAAGTGGAAGGATACGAGGACGCTGATGCAGTTTGGGCTGGAGCATTATTTTCCGGAAACGGTTTATGACGAGGAGTTCTACGAGACGGTTCCCGTGTCGGGAAGCCCGAAGGAAACCGTGGATATCCGCGCGAAGGGAAATCTTTCCATGCTGCTTTCGGAATATGATACGGTCCGGGTGTATTATGAGTATAAGGAAAAACTGACGGCGCCCGTTTACGCCAACGAGCTTGTGGGGAATATTTATGTGACGCTGAACGGCGAAATTGTGGACATTATAGAGATACGCACCGTGGAAGACGCGCCGCAGGACACGTTTATACGTTATATTGAAGATGTGCTAAAAATATTTTTGTTTTCATAAAAACTGGGGAAGATATCGCTTGTCTTTTTGCCTCCGACATTATATAATTAAATTTGGCAGAAATTTTTTAAAAGATAAAATATATGGAGGTCTGTAAAATGAGCAATACAGCACAAGAATCAGCAAGAAGCAGGATCGCTGCTTTACTTGATGATAACAGTTTTGTGGAGATTGGCGGATTGGTTACGGCAAGAACGACCAACTTCAATCTGCAAGCGAAAGATACTCCTGCGGACGGCGTTGTGACCGGCTACGGAGTGATTGACGGTAATCTTGTGTATGTTTACAGCCAGGACGCGAGCGTGTTAAACGGTTCAGTCGGCGAGATGCATGCAAAGAAGATTTGCCGCCTTTATGATTTGGCATTAAAAATGGGAGCGCCGGTCATAGGACTGATCGACTGCGCAGGTCTTCGTTTACAGGAGGCTACGGACGCGCTGAACGGTTTTGGCGAGATTTACCAAAAACAGTCCTTAGCGTCCGGCGTGATCCCGCAGATCACGGCAGTATTCGGGAACTGCGGCGGCGGTCTGGCTGTTCTTACAGGTTTATCCGATTTCACATTTATGGAAGAGAAGAACGGTAAATTGTTTGTGAACACGCCTAACGCTCTTGACAACAATTACACGGCTAAGTGCGACACGGCGTCGGCGAAGTTCCAGAGCGAGGAAACGGAAAACGTTGATTTTGTCGGGAACGAGGCAGCCGTATTTGAAGCGATGAGACAGCTTGTTTCCATGCTTCCGGCGAATAATGAGGACGACGGTTCCTTTGATGATTGTAACGATGATCTGAACAGGGTATGCGAAGGTATCGAGAACGGCGCGGGAGATCCGGCTTATGTGCTTTCCGCTCTTTCCGATAACGGCGTGTTCTTTGAGGTGAAAAAGGATTACGCGAAAAAAATGGTGACAGGCTTTATCCGTCTGAACGGCGCAACCGTCGGCGCGGTCGCGAACCGCACGGAATTATTTGATGAAGAAGGCAACGCGGCGGAGAAATATGACGCGAAGCTTTGTCCGAACTGTGCCCTGAAAGCGGCTGATTTCATCAACTTCTGCGACGCTTTCGATATTCCGGTACTTACCCTTGCCAATGTAGACGGTTATGTCGCGACGCTGGGAGCGGAGAGAAAGATTGCCAAGGCGGCTTCCAGACTTACATACGCGTATGCCAACGCTACCGTGCCGAAGGTGACGGTTGTGACGGGCAACGCGCTTGGTTCCGCTTCGATAACGATGGGATCCAAGGCGCTGGGCTGCGATCTTTACTATGCATGGCCAAACGCGCAGATCGGCATGATGGACGCGGAGTTTGCGGCAAAGATCATTGCTTCCGGCAAAGAGCAGTCCGATATATCCGGCGCGCAGGCGGAATACGCAAAGCTTCAGAGCAGCGAGTCCGCGGCGGCAAGAGGATTTGTTGACGCGGTACTGGAGCCTGCCGACACGAGAAAATATGTAATCGAAGCATTCGAGATGCTTTTCACAAAGAGAGAGGATCGTCCAGGCAAGAAGCATGGCACGGTTTAGTGAGGTGGCGCCAAAATGAAGAAATTAATTAGTTTATTATGTATGACAGCCTGTCTGCTTTCTCTGGCAGCCTGTACGACCGACGGCAGTAATGTCCAAAAGTTATCGGCAGCCGACGCGATTGTTTACAATGCGGTATTTTCCTATTATGTTGAGGGAATTTCCGAGACAAGCGATGAGGAGGCGGCGGAGATCATTGCCAATAAGGGAGCGGTGTATAACGAGGAGGCCGTGATCGGGGTAGGTATTTTATATCCGGTCTGGAAAGGTTACAGAGACGAGGTGGGAAATTTTGTCCAGGTTCTTGAGATGGATAATCAGATCGTGGGCGATACGGTTGTTCTGACCGGCAAGGTCGATTACTCCGTCCGGGACGCCAACGTGAAGATGACGTTTGACAAGGACGGCGTGATAACAGGTTTTTCGATCGAACCGATTTATACATGGGGCGAGAAGATGTCAAAAGCGGGACTGAATACCCTGATCGGCATTTTAGTTGTTTTTGCGGTATTGATCCTTATTTCCCTGCTGATCTCATGCTTTAAGTATATCAACAATCTTGAAACGGCTATCCGGAATAAGAAAGAGGACAAGGCGCAGGTTGCCGAGGAAGGCATGAATAATACCATTGCGCAGATCGTTAAGAAAGAAGAGGAGGAACTGGTAGACGACCTTGAACTGGCGGCGGTTATTTCGGCGGCGGTTGCGGCATATACGGGAACTTCCGCGGACGGATTTGTTGTCCGCTCGATCAGAAAATCAAATAAAAAAAGATGGCAGAACGCATAGGTTCTGTATTCATTGAATGGAGGAAATAAAATGAAGAATTATACGATAACTGTTAATGGCAATGTATATGATGTGACAGTAGAAGAAAATGGAGCGGGAAGCGTTTCGGCTCCGGCAGCGGCTCCAAAGGCAGCGCCGAAAGCCGCACCTGCCAAAGCGGCGGCCCCTGCGGGCGCGCAGGGAAGCGTTAAGGTAAACGCTCCGATGCCGGGTAAGATCTTAAAGGTTTCCGCGTCGGCAAACCAGGCAGTGAAGAAAGGTGACGTTTTGATCATTCTGGAAGCAATGAAGATGGAAAACGAAATCGTTGCTCCACAAGATGGAACAGTAGCAAGTATTAACGTGGCAGTTGGTGATTCCGTTGAGGCTGGTGCTGTATTAGCTACTCTTAACTAATTATATTCCCGCGGAATATAAGAATCATGAAACTGGGAGGTCAGATATGAGCTATGTATTAGACACACTTGGAAATCTTTTGCATCAGACCGCGTTTTTCAATCTCACCTGGGGTAATTATCTTATGGTGGCTGTCGCATTGGTTTTCATGTATTTAGCAATTGCAAAAGAGTATGAACCTCTGCTTCTTGTACCGATTTCTTTCGGTATGTTACTGGTAAACCTTTATCCCGATATTATGATCTCGGCAGAGGAATCCGGCAACGGTGTAGGCGGTTTATTACATTATTTTTATTTACTGGACGAATGGAGTATTTTACCTTCATTGATCTTTATGGGCGTCGGAGCCATGACGGACTTTGGACCGCTGATCGCCAATCCGAAGAGTTTTCTTCTGGGCGCCGCGGCGCAGATCGGTATTTTCGGCGCGTACATAATGGCTATTCTGTTAGGATTTAATGATAAGGCTGCGGCAGCGATTTCCATTATCGGCGGCGCCGACGGTCCTACGTCGATCTTTCTGGCAGGTAGACTCGGACAGACGGAGTATATGGGACCGATCGCGGTGGCGGCATATTCCTATATGTCTCTCGTGCCGATCATTCAGCCGCCTATTATGAAGTTTTTAACGACGGAAGAGGAAAGAAAGATCAAGATGGAACAGCTTCGTCCTGTATCCAAGCTTGAGAAGATCCTTTTCCCGATCATCGTAACGATTGTCGTCGTTTTAATTCTCCCGACAACGGCTCCTCTTGTAGGTATGCTGATGTTAGGTAATCTCTTCAGGGAATCGGGCGTTGTCAAGCAGCTTACGGAAACGGCTTCCAACGCACTTATGTATATCGTTGTTATTGTACTCGGTACTTCGGTAGGCGCTACCACAAGCGCGGAGGCATTCTTAAAGCTGACGACGCTTAAGATCGTTGCGCTGGGTCTGATCGCTTTTGCCGTAGGTACGGCGGCAGGCGTATTGTTCGGCAAGATTATGTGCAAGGCAACCCACGGCAAGGTTAATCCGTTGATCGGTTCCGCCGGTGTATCGGCAGTGCCGATGGCGGCGCGTGTATCCCAGAAGGTCGGTTCGGAGGCGGATCCGACGAATTTCCTGTTAATGCACGCAATGGGACCAAACGTAGCGGGCGTTATCGGTACCGCGGTAGCCGCCGGAGCTTTCATGGCGATGTTTGGCGTTATGTAACCGGCCGGGCGGGATAGAGAAATTGCAGAGTAATTTCAAATGTTTAGGAAGATTATTTTAGGAGGATAGAAGAATGGCAGAACAGGCTAAGAAACCGGTTAAGATTATGGAAACCGTTTTACGTGACGCGCATCAGTCGCTGATTGCCACCAGAATGACTACGGAACAGATGCTTCCGATCATTGATAAGATGGACAAGGTCGGCTATCATGCGGTAGAGTGCTGGGGCGGCGCGACATTTGACGCGTCACTTCGATTTTTGAAAGAAGACCCATGGGAGAGACTTCGTAAGCTTCGTGACGGATTTAAGAATACAAAGCTGCAGATGTTATTCCGTGGACAGAATATTTTGGGATATAACCACTATGCGGACGACGTTGTGGAATATTTTGTACAGAAGTCCATTGCGAACGGTATTGATATCATTCGTATTTTCGATTGTTTTAACGATCTGGACAACCTTAGAACCGCCGTTTCGGCAGCCAATAAGGAAAAAGGACACGCGCAGGTTGCCCTTTCTTATACGTTGGGCGAGGCTTATACGCTGGATTACTGGAAGGAAATGGCGAAGAAGATTGAGGATATGGGCGCAAATTCCCTTTGTATCAAGGATATGGCAGGTCTTCTCGTGCCGTACAAGGCAACGGAGCTTGTTGAGGCGCTGAAGGCAGGTACGGATCTTCCAATCCAGCTTCATACCCATTATACGTCCGGTGTTGCTTCCATGACCTATTTAAAGGCTGTTGAAGCAGGCTGTGATATCATCGACACGGCAATGAGCCCGTTCTCTATGGGCACAAGCCAGCCGGCAACGGAGGTTATGGTGGAGACCTTTAAGGGTACGCCGTATGACACGGGACTTGATCAGAATCTGCTTGCGGAGATCGCGGATTACTTCCGTCCGATCCAGGAGGAGTGCTTAAAGAGCGGACTTCTCAATCCGAAGGTTATGGGCGTTAATATCAAGACTCT
>JAMPBI010000106.1 GCA_023666775.1 Alistipes sp.
GATCTGCTTCAATATGATAAGATTTATTTATCGAATTTTAAATATGATAATCTCGCCCATGCGGAGGAAATGGTCCGCGCGTTATCGGACGCGGGGGTAAAAGTCTGCATTGACTGCACCCATATGCCGATTAATGTCATGGCGATATCCGAATTTCTGGGAGTGGAAAGCCGGTTTATCAGTATTTCCCAATTCGATACCATAAGATACGGGGAGGCGCAGGCGCGGGTGGAACTGCCGTATGAGTGGTATGCGGCGTATCTGGTTCCCGCTAAAGACGACGGCTTTGTGGAGTACACATATTCTTACGGCACCCAGGTCATCGATTATCTGGTTGAGAAGGATAATATTTCCTTTGTGGGATTAAATCTGGTATATCTTTACTATGAAAATGAGAGTGAGGAGCTTTTGAAACTTCTGGACGCGGTCTTTGACATCACGGAGGAAGACCGGCATGTGGCGGAAGAAATTGTGCCGATACGGTTGCAATATGGGACAAATCGTATTATGATTGAAACAGAGAAGCAGGTGAACACGACGATCGCTTTTCAGGATAATTTCCGGTCGGAGCGGGAGCTTATTTGTGAGAACAACATGCTGGTGGCAGGAGAGGGAATTACGGTTATTTCGATTTATTATAAATATTTATTACCAGGCTTTCTATGTTCCATTGCCGGTTACGCGTTTATGCTGGCGGTTTACTGGAAGATTGAGCTGAAAACGGGAGGAAGATCATGAAAAAACATATGGGAAAATTTATTGGTTTCGGTATCTGCGCGTCGCTTATACTGGGAAACGTATCCGTGGTTTCGGCGAAGGACGCGGGATATACCAATTCCTTTACTTTGAAGAACGGAAGTGAGCCGGTTATTTCCATCGACGGGGATTTTTCCGACTGGGACGGTATTCCCTGCTCCTATGAGTATAACTGGGATAATTCCCAGAACTGCTGGAAATGGGGCGTGTGGATCGACGGTATCTGCTATATGACCGAGCCGGGCACTTACAGCACGGACGTGCGCCATAAAATGCAGATGTACTGCGACGGCGAAGATGTGTATCTTCATATCGTTTATTCGAGGGATTACGGCAGGCTGAACGGAAATGATTTTCAGTTTTATATCAACGGTCAGGTAGCGGCGTTTCAGTTGACGGCGCTGGACGGCAGTTCTTTTGAACGTATGCTGGAGCGGGCTCCGGGCGCTTATGAACTGGATATCCGCCACCGCGACTCCCACCTTTCTTTTGTGAACGCCGAGGGCGCGGTGGGATATCTTCGTATAACGCAGGATAAAATAAATAACGAGATCGAGATCCGCGTGCCTCTTGCCGAAATGAGACGTCAGAATCCGAGTATCAACGCGAGGACCGTTACCACGATCGAGTTTTTTACGCCGAACCTGATGTACCGCAGGATTTCGGCTGTGGGAACGTCCACGGGACCGGTGCTTCTTCTTTTCATGTGCGGCGGTATCGCGCTGTGGGGCTGGTCTTATAATAAGAGGAAAAAAGATGGGAATTTACAAGTATAGTTACCGCTTTAACGCGTCGCACAACACCTCGGGGAAAGAGGACGGCAGACACACCCATTCTTTCGAGGCGGTGTTTTATCTGAAGCAGCAGGTGAAGTTTTTCTATGAAGCGGAAAAGCTGGTAAACCGGCATATGGAAAAGTATGTGGGCGCTTATCTCAACGATGTGATGGAGAAGGCTCCTACCATAGAAAATATCGCGGAAACTATTTTTGCGGAGATTAACGGTCTTGATGGAGATTTTGAGGTGGTACGCCTTGATATGAGCGATTCGCCGGTGCAGACCTATATTATAGGAGTGGAAGAAGTTTGATTCTGAAAATAAGTTTATTTGTGCTGTGGATTTACGCGCTTACCGTCTTAAAACGCGGAAAGCTGGGCTTTTATTATTTTCTTCTGGGAAGCGTGGGTACGTTTTTGCTGCTGCTTGGTTTTGTTCCCTATGTAAAGGATTATTTTATCCGTGGGTTCGTGGCGGGACTGAGTTTTGTGGGAAATTCCACGGGTATGTATGAAAGCTACGCGCAGTACGGAATGTTTTTTATCGATCATGGCAGTACGGTCATGTCCCTGTATGTGGATCTGGAATGTTCGGGTATTATCGAGATGATGGTGTTTCTTTCCCTGCTGGCGTTTTTTCCGGTTTATAATCCTTTCGAGAAGGTAAAGACGGGGATCGCAGGATTGTTTTTCATCTGTATTTTTAATTTTATCCGTATTTTTGTGATCATCGCGATGATCTTTTATTGCGGGAGTTCCGTTTATTCCCTCGCCCACGCCATTGTGGGAAGGATCGTGTTCTATGTGCTGACTTTGATCCTGTATTTTAATGTGTTTACGAAACGACAGATTATAAAACAGAAAGTAGGAAAGTTTGATTATGAAAGCGTGGATGATAAACAGTGAGATTTTGTTCTGGGTCGCGTGGGTGATCCTGCCGTTGATCATTGAGATCATTCCTGCCGTTGTGAATTTCTTTTTGCTGGTGCTGAAATATTTCCGCAAGAAAAAGCTTGTGGTGCCCGCGCTGTTTCCGGAGATCACGATCATCATTCCGGTGTATAATTCTTCGGCGACTTTGTACAAATGTCTGGAGTCCGTTTATCTGTCCGATTATGATAACCGTCTCATGACCGTGTATCTGGTGGATAACGGGAGCAGGGACGACAGTTTTTCCGTGTTTGAGAAATGCCAGACGGAGTTTTCGGACCTGAGCATGTACTGGCTGGTATCCAATCAGGGGAAATCCAAGGCTTTGAATAAGGCGCTTTTTAGTAGCCGCGGCAAATATATCATCAATGTGGACAGCGACGGAAGGTTTGAGAAGGAAGCGATCCGTAATATTGTCATGCGTTTTGAGAACAATCTGAAGACGACCTGTCTTACCGGCGCTATTTTAACGGAGTACAGCGAGATTGAGGAGACGGAAGATTTTCTGCTCCGCAATGTGCGCAGGCTTGAGTATCTGGAATATTGTCAGGCGTTTCTGGCGGGAAGGAATTTTTCTTCCGACATTAACGGCTTGTATACGCTTTCGGGCGCTTTTTCGGCGTTCCGCAAGTCCACGATCCTTCAGACGCAGATGTATAACAGCGATACGATCTGTGAGGATACTCATATCACGTTTCAGATCAAGCGGCAGAAAAAGAGAGTGGAGCTGTGTGAAAACGCCATTTTCTATGTGTCGCCCATCGACGATATGGCAAAACTCTATACGCAGAGGCAGCGCTGGCAGGTGGGGGAACTGGAAGTGTTCCATATGTTCTATGGCAATAATATGAAGTTTTCCAATCTGTTTAAGGATATTGATTTCCGGGTGATCCTGTTTGACCACACGTTCGCGTTTCCCAGACTGATCTGGTATTTCGCGCTGATCGCCCTGAGCCTTACCAATTATTCGCTAAAGACGGTGCTTACCGCGCTGCTTTTGATCTACGCGCTGTATGTGTGTTCCACGTTTTTGTATTTTTTAAATGTGTGTTCGTTTTTGAAGGAATTTAAGGAAGACCGGAAATATTATATTTCCAAGGCTTTGTATATTTTTGTGTATCCTTTTTATAATCTGTACACGTTTATCCTGCGTTTTATGGGTATCATTAATTCCATAAACCGCCAGAGTTCTTGGAAAACCTTTAATTTCCGGGAGGAATGGGAGATTATCAAGGATATCGTGAGAAAGGATTTTCACATAAAGGAGAAAGAGAATGATTGATTATAACGGTTCCATTAAGTACCGCATTTACCGGTACCGGTTCTATCTGGACGCAAATCATTTTATATATTCCTCCACGGGGGAAAAGGGAATGGTCCACCCCCATACATGGGAGTTCGCCATTGAGCTGAAGAACCGGAACGGCGATTTCGTGCTGTTCAGCAGGATCGAGGAAATGATCAACGAGATCTTAAAGCCTTACCAGAATATTTGTCTCAACGACGTCGCGCCTTTTGACAAGAAGGTTCCGACGTTAGAGAATATCGGCGAGGTTTTTAAGGAAGTGATCTCCAAAAAGATGGACGGGGTGAACTGGGAGCTTCTCCAGATGGAGATCAGCGAGACGCCGAGCCGGTCTTATATTGTGAAGTAGGGGCAAAAAATGAACAAATTATGAACATTTTTCGTGAATAACATTGTGTTTGAAGGGATTTTATGGTAAACTATTTCATATATTTTCGCAGATAAAGGTGAAAGGAGATTTACAGTATGGGCGACAAATTTGTTACGGTCGATGAGAAGTACCGGCAGAAGAATTATCCGAAAGGTTTTTTCGCGAGCCTGATCAAACAGGCGAAGGGAGGCGGAGTCGTGCTGGTTATCTGCGGCGCGGTTCTGGCTTTGATGGGAGGCGGAGTCCTCTATCTTTTGATCGCCGCGATAATGAGAGGCACGTTTGATCTTTCCGAGGAACTGAGTCCGATCATCGTTTTTGCCATTATAGGTCTTGTTTTTCTGATCCCGGGAATACTGGTGATCCGGTATGGCATTAAGAGGGGCAAAACAAGCGAAGAGGACTGGATCAAGACGTTTGTGGACGCAAGCGGTTATGACGAGGGCACGATACGCGATTTTGTCAATCAGGCGTTGGAGGACGGAACGACCGCCATGAAACTCGGTTCACAGCGTATGCAGGGATTTCTGACAAGGGATTATTTTATGATCCTGAATTTTATGCACCCGTGCGTTATGAAGATCGAGGATATTGTGGGCGCGTATATGGTGCAGACCTCTTATACGGCAAATATCAACGGTAAGACGAAGAGAATGTACAACAATAACATTATGCTGATCTCAAACAAGAATACGGCTACCAGTTCGGAGGCGGGCGAGAAGGCGGTAAGACAGCTTCTTGACATGCTGACGCAGAAAAATTCCGCTATTGATACGGAGGGCGGCAGGCTGCTTTCCGAGAAGGAATTTGATAAGAAAGTGGAAGAGTTCAAAAAGACGGAACAGGCATAAATAAGATAGAATAAAACAGCCGGGCGGCAGGATATCGTCCGGCTGTTTTTTAAAAATACATCTATTTTACTTTACAGAACGGGCGGACTATATTATAATAGCACTAGATATGGTAGGTAATTACTATCATGTATACAAAATATTGTAATGTGGGAGTCCTGCAATGAATACTACGGTGAAAACAAATGTTATTAAGCGGAACGGCGAGGAAGTGCTTTTTGATCTGTCCAAGATCAGCAACGCCATAAGCGCCGCGAACAATGAGGTGGATGATCTGCACCGGATGAACGAACATCAGATTAAGGCGGTCGCGCAGAAAGTGGCGGGACAGATTGAGGAAATGTCCCATGCCGTCCATGTGGAGGATATCCAGGATCTGGTAGAGACCGGCATTATGGAAATGCGCGGTTACGAGGTGGCGCAGAAGTATGTGCGCTACCGTTATAAGAGGGAGCTTACCCGTAAGTCCAATACGACGGATAACGGTATCCTTGCGCTGATCGAGAATATCAATGAGGAAGTCAATCAGGAAAATTCCAATAAAAATCCCGCGATCAATTCCACGCAGAGGGATTATATGGCGGGCGAGGTCAGCAAGGATCTGACGAGGAGAATGCTTCTTCCGGAAGACGTCGTGGAGGCGCATGAGCAGGGTATCATTCATTTCCATGACGCGGATTATTTTGCCCAGAAAGAGCATAACTGCGATCTGGTCGATCTTGAGGATATGCTTCAGAACGGTACTGTGATCAGCGAGACAATGATCGACCGTCCGAACAGTTTCTTTACCGCCTGCAACGTTACGACCCAGATCGTGGCGCAGGTGGCGAGCAACCAGTACGGCGGTCAGTCGATTACATTGTCCCATCTCGCTCCGTTTGTCGATGTGAGCCGGCAGAAGATCCGCCGGGCGGTTATCGAGGAGCGCACGGAATGCGGCGAGTCCCTTGACGGAGCGATCATTGATAAAGTGACGGAGAAAAGGCTGCGTACGGAGATCAAGAACGGCATACAGACCATTCAGTATCAGCTTATCACGCTGATGACCTGTAACGGACAGGCGCCGTTTGTAACGATGTTCATGTATCTGGACGAGGTGCCGGAGGGAAGAGTCCGGGAAGACCTTGCCATGATCATTGAGGAAGTTCTGATACAGAGAACGAAAGGCGTTAAGAATGAAAAGGGAATCTGGATCACGCCGGCTTTTCCGAAACTGATCTACGTTCTGGACGAGGATAATATCACGGAGGATTCCAAATACTGGCATTTGACCGAACTGGCGGCGAAATGTACGGCGAAACGCATGGTTCCCGACTATATTTCCGCCAAGGTCATGAAGGAGCTGAAAAAAGGCGACGTGTACCCGTGCATGGGCTGCCGTTCTTTCCTGACGGTGGAGGATAATCAGAGGAACCCGGACGGAAAGAGAAGGTATTACGGCAGGTTCAATCAGGGCGTTGTGACGATCAATCTGGTGGACGTGGCGTGTTCTTCCTACGGCGATATGGATAAGTTCTGGGAGATTTTGGAGGAGCGGCTGGAATTATGCCACAGGGCGCTCCGCTGCCGTCACGAACGGCTTTTGGGAACCACGTCGGACGTGGCGCCGATCTTATGGCAGCACGGCGCGCTGGCGCGTCTTAACAAGGGAGAGAAGATCGACAAACTGCTGTATGACGGTTATTCCACGATTTCCCTCGGCTATGTGGGTATCTGTGAAATGTGCGTGCGCATGACCGGAAAGAGCCATACCACGCCGGAAGGAAAAGAATTTGCCCTTGCCGTTATGCAGAAATTAAACGATAAATGCGCCGAGTGGAAAGAGGCGGAACACATCAGCTATTCGGTTTACGGAACGCCGATGGAGTCCACGACCTATAAGTTCGCAAAGCAGCTCCAGAAGCGGTTTGGCATTATTCCGGGCGTGACGGATAAGAATTACATTACCAACAGTTATCATGTTCATGTGACGGAGAAGATCGACGCTTTCAGTAAGATCAAGTTTGAATCGGAATTTCAGAGACTCTCGCCGGGCGGCGCCATCAGTTATGTGGAAGTTCCGAACCTTCAGAACAACATTGAGGCGGTTCTTGAGGTAATGAAATATATTTACGATAATATTCTGTACGCGGAGCTGAATACCAAGAGCGATTACTGCGAGAGCTGTGATTATGAAGGCGAAATCAAGATCGTCACGGACGACGCGGGAAAGCTGATATGGGAATGCCCGAACTGCGGCAACCGCGACCAGAATAAGATGTTTGTCGCGAGAAGAACCTGCGGTTATATCGGCACGCAGTTCTGGAACCAGGGAAGAACGCAGGAG
>JAMPBI010000107.1 GCA_023666775.1 Alistipes sp.
CACTTTATCGGCAACTCTCAATAAAAAATTAATACTTTTTCGACGAAAAAATAAATTTTTTACGGAAAAATTATAGTAAATTCTCCAAAGTCTTTATATCGGCTACGGAATTTGCCGCTTCCTTGTTGGCTTCCTCAATCTGTACATATACTTCTTTCCGATAAATAGGCACTGTTTTAGGTGCTGATATGCCGAGCTTTACCTGTTCTCCCTTGATCTCGATAATCTTGATCTCGATTTCATTATCGATGATGATCGCTTCATCTTTCTTTCTTGATAATGCCAGCATATTACTCACCATCCTTTCGCGCCTTCAATATATCATAAATCGGCTGTTTTACGAGGTACTCCTCATTCTCCGCTATAAGCTGGATCCCTTTCAGCGTACCTGCGTTAATAATGATCGGCGCCTTGTAATTCGCCGTCATTTTGGTGATATCCGGCGGAACCGTGAGCGTTACGAGAATCAGCATGTCGTCTTCGGCAAATTCCCCAACCGAAGCAAGCAGTTCGTCTTCCACGACCGGATTGTACACCTCGGAGATATACATCGGATCCACGACCGGAAGCGCAAGCGCCTGCTCTTCTACCGACTGAAGCCACATGATCGTCTTATTTGCTTTCTTTTCGGAATTAAAAAGAATCGTGTATTCTTTAAAATCCTCAAACCCCATAAGCCCGTTCTCGAAGCGAATAATCTTCTCCGGGGATACATCTACATCTCCAAAACATTTTGTCTTAATTACCATACCTTCTCCTATCTGCATTGTGTTATCAATACCCGTTTATTGTTAGATGAAATCCAGAAGCGTCTGTCTTACTACTTTGCTTCCCGCGGTAAGCGAAGCGTTATACACCAGTTCCGCGGAAGCATAATTGATCACAACTTCTTCCAGATCGATATCTTCGTTGCTTGACTTTAAGTCCGTAAAATTGGTATGCTGGCTTTTCAGTCTTGTCTTTGTCAGTTCCAGCCTCTTCATACGGTTACCGATATCCGCCATCTCGATGTCAATGTTTTCCTGATGGCCCTGCATATTGGTAACTCCTCTTTCAAAGGTCTTCTGTAAAATATCATTATAATAATCCAATTCCTTATCGGCGCCCTCGATCAGTTTATCCAGGTTCTTCTGCGCGTCGTCGCTGGCATAATTCGGGTTCGCCTTCAATTCCTTTAACGTATCACGGCGTTTTTCTGCCGCAACGGCATTATCCACCGCGTTGATGATCTCGTCGATATCTCTTCCCATATCCAGTTTAAAGCAGTCCGACGCTTCGGTGTTTACTTTCAGCTTCTGGTTAAAGTTTACGATATATTCAATATTTTGTCCCGCCGGATCCTTTTCATAAGTCAGCGTCTGTCCGTCCGCTTTGCGCTGGGTGCAGGTAAAATAATGCTCCGGTCTGCAATCTCCCTTTTCAAAGCTGTCCTTATCATATGTTATGGAGAAATCACCAAGCGCGAACAAATCGGTATACGCCTGTTCGCCAAACAGCAATTCACCCGTTGCCGGATTAAATAAAATCTCGTTACTCGTCGGCACACGATTCGGATCCGTCGTTTCCGTTATCGTTCCAAAGGTCTGCTTATTACCGCCCGCGTCCTCATAATTTATCGTAACGGCAGCGTCATTTATAGACTTAACGTCCGTATAGGCAAGCCGGATCCGGTGAACGTCTTCATCACCGATGGCATTCACGTCAACAAGCGCCTGAAGCTGAGCGTCCGTCAATGCTCCCAACTGGGTTCCCGTCATCGTCTTAACGGCGTTTAAATCTACCGTATCGGTAACGATCGTCTTGGTATCAAAATCCTGCGCCGTAAAATTCTCCGTAATCGTATAATCGGCGTCCGCAAGCTGCTCCTTCGTCTTAAAGGTCAGGGACGTATCCGTTCTAAAACCGGTAAATACATATCTTCCCGCGTAATCCACGTCACCCTGGGCATACAGAGCTTCCCGAAGTTCTTTTAAACTGGAGGAAAGGATTTCTCTCTCATTCAGGGAAAGCGTATCGGTAGAACCCTGTACACAGTATTCGTAAACGTCCTCAATGATATCGTTCGCTTCCTTCAAAGCTCCCTCGGAAACGTCCAGCCAGGAATTGGCGTCCGGGATATTTTTCTTGAGATACTGTTCCACCTCGCTCAGACTGGTACGAAGACGCAGCGCGCGAATGGCGATGATCGGATCCTCAGACGGTCTGCTGATCTTCTTCTGGCTCGATAACTGTGTGTCAAGGGTATTCATCTGCGTCTTATTGATACTGATATTATTTAATGAATTGTTTTGTATCATCTGATTCGTAATTCTCATGCGTTGCGAACCTCCTTATCCTATAATCCTGTCTCATTGATCAGTTTGTTATATACTTCATTCAGAACAGACATCATTTTCGCGCAAAGATTATATGCCTGCTGATATTTCAATAAATCCATCGCCTCTTCATCATCGTCTACGCCCATAACCGACAATCTCTGGTTGTCAACCGAATGTGAAATATTGCGGAAATTCCGGTAAAACGTCGTCGCTTTCTCGGAATCAATTGCAACCGCTCCCACGATACTCTCCAGAAAATAAGAGCCGGTACCGCCGTTAAAGATCTTTTTACTCTGAAGCGCCAGAAGTTCGTCCACCAGATCGGATTTCGCCTCGCCGTCCAGCCAGTTGGTGGTCGTGGCAAGCCTTGTATTGTCCTCCACAAGGATCGGATTCAGCTCCACGGACATTGCCGACATCGCCGCGTCCGTGTATTTGATTGTGAAGAAATCCACTCCCGGTACTCCGTCCGTTGTCTCACCCTGCTTAAACACGTCGTTGAACGCGTTCGCCATCAGATTAACAAACTCATTCAGCTTGGATTGATAGTACGGAACACCTTTATACTCCGTATTGGCGCTTCTCCTCTGCTCGATATCCAGCTCTTTATGGGTACCGTTGGCGTCGGTTACCGTATTCTCAACTTCATACGCATTATTACAGCCGTCCCTGATATCAAGAAGCGCTTTCATGCTTCCACGAAGGCTGGTACTGTATTCATCAAAGGTAACGCCGTTCGCCCATGCGATCTCATACATGCCTTCCGCGTCCGACGCGTTACGTCTCTCTTTCTTTGCCTCAGTTACCAATGTATTATAATTATAATTATTAACCAGATCCTGTCCGTTTACACGAACGGTAAAATAAGTAACCCCCTCGCCCATCTCCTGCTCGTTCGTTTCCACATTAATAATGGCGGAAAGTTCATCTACCAGCTTATTTCTCTGGTCGCGAAGATCGTTTGCGTTGCCGTTATGCACTTCCAGCATATTGATCTGCTTATTCAGCTCCGTAATATTCTGTGCCAGCGTATTTACCCTGTCGCACTGGTTCTTGAGTTCCTCATTGGCGTCAATCTGGATCTTGCGGATATTGGTAGATAAATTATTAAAATAATCCGCCAGACTGGCGCCGCAGTTGACAACGTTATTACGGGTCGTATTATCCTGCGGATATTTCTGGAGTTCCGTGAGCGCGGCAAAAAGATTATTCCACTCTGTGGTCATACCCTCCAGAGAATACTCGTTCAAATAATTTTCAAGCTGCGTCATATAATTTTCATAAACGCTGTACTGTCCCGCGTTTGAATTGTTTGTACGATAACGGATATCATAATACTCGTCCCGCAGCTGCTTAATTGACGTTACCAGTACGCCCGTACCCAGCGTACCATAGCTGTTATAAGTACGGAGCGCCCTGTCTGCCTGCGCGTCCGTCTTCTGTCTGGAATATCCTTCCGTCTTCGTATTGGAAATATTATGCGCCGTGGTATTGATCGCCGCCTGATACGCCTGTAATCCCGTATACGCTGTATTTAATCCTAAAAATGTTGATGGCATATGCTACCTCCTGTCTTCCGGTTATCTTCCGAGCGCCGTTACCAAATGTTCCAACATCTCGCTTACCACGTTGATGTACCTTGAAGCCGCGTTATACGCGTTCTGGAAGCGGATCATATTGGTCAGTTCATCGTCGGAAGATACGCCGATTGATTCCTGTCTCTTATTATCCAGACCGTCCGCCATGGAATGCTGGTACTCTGTCATATTTCTCAGCACCTCGCCGTTATTTCCGATATCGGACACCAGACTGTTATAAAAAGAGAGGAAATTCTCTTTGGCATATTTATCGGGATTCAGCGCCGCGAACTTAACTTCCCAGATGTCAATAAGTTTTCCTGCCGTGGCAAAATCCTCGCCGCCTTCTTTAAGCCCTAAAGGAATGTTCTGATAATCCTGTAAAACCTTGTCGTTTACCTGAAGATTACCCAGCGTATATTTGGACTCGTCTCCAAAGAAGTTAATATTATTGCGGATATAAAGGGTCTGCGTCTCGCCGTTATCGTCCACATACTCTTTTGTCGTATAACGCTCGGTGTTCTTTCTCGAGAACAGTTCCACGCCGACCGTCTTGCCGTCCATGCCGTATGCCGTCTCTTCCATATCAAGCACCGTCGTCCCCGCCGGCACCACGGTTCCGTCCGTACAGGTGATCGCCGTGTCCAGCGTTGTTTCCGGACAAAGAACATTATTTATCGCCTCGACCATGCCGTTGACCAGCTTATCAAGCCCCGCCATCGTGGATACGATCACGGAACTGTCAATATATTTATTATAGAAGTCCACGTCCTGCTGATACTGCTTATACGCCGCATCATAATCTGCCTGCGTCGCGAAATCCTCCTGTACCGGCTCAACCGGAACGTCCTCGTAATCCGCCCTCATGCTGCCCCTTGCCAGAAGGATACCCTTTAATTCACCGATATCGTTATTATTAACGACATTAAATTCCTCCGTAAGCGCAAACACCCGCCTGTTACTCATAACCGGCCACACCGGCTCATATAATCCCGTACTTCCGATCTCCTGCACGTCCATCGGGTAGAAAGAGCTGCCCGTCAGGAAGACGGCGCCCTCAAGATTAATGGAAACCTTCCCTTCACTGTTCTCGGCATAATTCATTTTCACATAACCGCCCAATTCATCGAGCGCCGCGTCACGCTGGTCGCGGTAATCGTTGGCGCTCTCGCCGCAGCTTTCTATGTAATTGATCTGATCGTTCAATTCGTCAATCTTCATTCCCAGTTCATTGATACGGTTGACCATATTCACGACTTTGGTATTCAGCATTTTCTGATAAGATACCAGACCGTCGTGGATCGCATTGGCACGGTTGATATACGCCGTCGCCTTCTGGACCAGCTCCGTTCTCGTTACGGTGCTTCCCGGATTCTTTGCCACCTCGTTGACCGCCTGATTAAAGCCGTTCATCATATCTTCAAACTTGACGCCTTCCATCTCGCCAAAAAGCGTCTCTACTTCTTCAATCGCCGTATACTGGCTCTCATAAAAAACCGCGCGTCCGTTTTCCTGTCTGTACGCCCTGTCCAGAAATTCGTCCCGGACTCTCCGGATCTCCTGTACATTTACGCCGATACCGTACTGCATCGTGCCCACGCCGTTATTTCCTAAATTAAAATATCTGCTTGTAGAATAGGTAATCTGCTGTCTGGTATATCCCTTCGTATCGATATTGGATAAATTGTGACCCGTAGTATTCAATGAATGCTGCGCCGCCTGCAACCCCGATACTCCTATATATAAACTTGACATTCCGTTAGCCATAGATTTACACCGCCTTTAATAATTTTACAACTTTCTATCCGTCCTATGACGAAAAATGCAAAGCCCGTTACTGCTTTGCATCAAACGCTCCAGCACCCAAATCCGTGCCTCCTGCACTATAGGCTCCTTTCGTATAGTTGTTTACTTCCGGAGCCATTTTAAGTCCTTTTACTAAATTCATTTCAAAATCAAGAATCTCCATGGATTCTCGGATCAGTGCCTGATTGTTCTCATTTAAGCGAATCATTTCTTTCAATGTCTTGCGTAGCTTTGTATGGACCTGTTCTAATTTTCTCTGTTCTTCCGGTTGTTTTTTTAATAAATCAATCAGGACTTTTACCGTCAGGTCCCCCTGTTCAACATGCAGAACCTTACAGATATCACGCACGGTATCCTCCCGCTGTTTCTCCAGCGCATTCACCTTATCAACTATCGATTGTTCCCGGTTCATGATATTCTGTAATTCTACGATGTCGTTCTGTATTATAGTTGAGGTCTTTTCAGTGGACAAGGATATGAGCGTCTCATACTCTGAATTTTCTTTATCAAGAACATCAACTAATTCATCAATTAAACTTGCCACTTAAAAACCTCTCCTATAATGCCAGTTCCGTTGTATAGCTGTCTAACATCTTGTTCGCAAAATCCATACCGCTTACATGGTATGTTCCCGCGTTCATTCTGGCTTTGATCTCAGCTATCTTGTCTTCTCTTACGTCAGGCGCCTGTGCAACCGCTGCCTTAGCTACCTGATACTCTCTGCCGACTGATGATATCTCAACCTTATCGCTGCTATAAGAAGCGTTCGCCGCCTTCGCCTTATAACCCGCGTTGGACTGATATACCTGGTTGACCGCATTGTAAGCATCAATACGCATAACTCATTCCTCCTTTATGCATTTTTGATTTCTTGCTTACTTTATCGGTGTATTTTTCAAGAACCTTAATAGCAAAACAAAATTTATTTGTCCAAAAATCTCATTTTGTTTGTCGTATCCTTCTTAACCTGCTTCACAGGCTTCGCCTTGTACAGATCGTTCATAAGGTTCTGCATTTCAACGCGGCACATATCGCAAAAACGCCCTGTTTTGATCATTTTACCGCATTTTTCACATTCCAGTCCGATCGGTGAATCGTCCGCAAAGCAAAGCCTCTCCTCACGGACCCACTTCTCGATCTGCTTCGTGGAAACGTCAAGTGCCTCCGAGATCTCGTTCATTCCCGCTCCCGGATTTTCCTCCACATACTTCTTTACTTCCTGAAACTTCTCCTCAAGTCTGTCAATACATGCCGGACACAAACTCTTATATGCACCGCCTATGTAATTGAACAACCTTCCGCAGCCTTTACAATTTCTTACTTCCATTGTATCTACCTCCTAAAAACCATTTCCAATACAAACGCCGGCGCAATAAATGTCCTTTACGCCGCCTGCTTTCAGCACCTTCCCGCAGGCGTCCATAGTTGCTCCCGTAGTATAAATATCATCTACCAGCAGCACTCTCTTATATTTTACAATATTTTCGGACAATTTAAAAGCATTTTGAAGATTTTTCACTCTTTCTTCGTCATTTAATTCTTTCATTGCCCTTGTTTTCCTGCTTCGGACCAGTAATTTAC
>JAMPBI010000108.1 GCA_023666775.1 Alistipes sp.
TGGATCGAAGAGTTGAAAAAACAAAGGCGGCGATCATGGACGCTTAGTGCCATTTAATGATCGTGGACAAACAGGAAAAAATAACGATCACGCAGATCGCCAGAAAAGCAAATATTGACCGGAAAACCTTTTATCTTCATTATACCTGCACGGAAGACATCATAAAAGACTTTGCCATGGACAAGATCGGGGAGCTGAAAGAAATGCTCGTCAAAGAAAATTTTTCCAAAGAATCTTTCAGTATCCTGCGCTTTTTTGAGTTACTGAACCAGATCGTGGAACGCCACCTGGACATTTTCCATTTCATTTCCTTAAACCGCGCCTATGCCTACTTCTTCGACCAGCTCAAGGAAATGCTGATCGACATCATCGCCGAACTGTATCACGGGTTCTTTGACTTTTCCGAAACGAAACTGAGACTGTACGCGGACTTTTACATCGCGGGCATTATCTCCGTATATATGCGCTGGATCCATGAAAATTACCCGATCTCCATGCAGGAGCTTGCCCAGCTCACCAGCGACGCCTCCTTCGGCGGACTCAAAAATCTGCTGCGGCATACGTTGTAAATAAGATAGAGAAATTACGGAGTAATTTCCTATTAAACAGGACTGTTACATAATAATCCGCCCGACACCCCTTATTTTGTGACTTAGCCACCGCTTCGGAACAAAATAAGGGGTGTCGGGCAGAAAATTTATTGTATAACAGTCTTTCTCTTACTTTTTGTGGATAACTTCCGCCAGCATACGGTACAGTTTATCCACCTCCACCGGCTTCGACAGATGTCCGTTCATTCCGCACTCCACGGATTTTTTCAGGTCGTCGTCAAACGCGTTTGCCGACATGGCAATGATCGGGATTTTCCTCAAATCCTCCCGCCTGCTGGCACGAATGGCTCTCGTCGCGTCAAGGCCGTCCATTACCGGCATCATGATATCCATCAGGATCACATCGTAGGTATGCGGCTTCGTTTCCTCCATACGCGCTACCGCCTGGGCGCCGTCATAGACACATTCCACCTCAAAACCCGCCTCCTCAAGAAGGCTTCTCGCGATCTCGGAATTCAGCTCGTTATCCTCAACCACCAGAATACGATATCCCTCAAAAGAAAACTCTTCCTGCTCTTCCTGTACCTCTTCCTCTTTTCCCACCGGAAGCAGGATCTCAAACGAAAACTTACTACCCTCGCCCGGCTCGCTGGACAGTTCAATACTGCTGCCCATCAGCTGGATCAGGCGGCTGCTGATGGAAAGTCCCAGCCCCGTGCCCTGCAATTTGGAAGAATTGGGACCGCCGACCTGCTCAAAGGACTTAAAGACCCTTTTCTGATTTTCCTTACTGATACCTACGCCCGTATCCAGCACCTCAAAATACAGGGCGGAATTATCTTCCCCTTGCGTTTCCCTGATCGTAAGCTGCACCCTGCCGTGTTCCGGCGTAAACTTCACCGCGTTCCCCAGCAGATTGATCAAAACCTGGCTGATCCGCATACGGTCGCCCACAAACCAGTCGTTGACCGTTTTAACGTCGCGGACAAATTCGATATTCTTCGCTTTTGCCTGAGGCGTGATCAGCTCCGTGATCGTTCCAAGCAGCTCCTTCATGGAAAAATTAACCGTTTCCAGGTGCATTTTCCCGCTCTCGATCTTGGACATATCCAGAATGTCGTTGATCAGACCCAGCAGATAATCCGACGAATTTTGGATCTTCTCCAGACATTCCACCATCTTTTCCTTACTCTGACCCTCGGAAAGCGCGATCGTCGTCATACCGATGATCCCGTTCATCGGTGTACGGATCTCGTGGCTCATGCGGGAAAGGAAATTGGATTTCGCCTTGCTCGCCAGATCGTGGCGCTGCTGGTTCAACTGGCTCTGGATAACGCCGTGGATTTCCATGATACCGTCCTTCTCCACTCCGTTTTCCGCCAGATCCCCCGAAACTCCCGTCAGCGTGAACATACCCATAAAAGCGCCGCTATCGTACATCGGCATGGTAACCGCGTCCATATTCCCGTCAAAATGCAGGAACTTTTGTATAACCGGATTCTGGCAGTCCTTTCCGGAAACCCTTAAAATTTCCCTGCCGCCTATCCATTTCATAAACGCGTCCCATTCCTCGTCGGTATAAGACAACGCCACCTCTTCCTTGTTTTCCGTCTTTCTGTGCCACTGATATTCCAGATAATTGGAACGGAAATCCGGTCTTACGATCGTGATCTGAACGTCCTCCGCGTTGTAGAGATACCCGACTTTGCGCAGCAGAAGCGCCATCTGCGCCCCAAGGTTATCCCCTTTGCCAAACAGATTTAACGCCAGGGAAACCATATTGATATCGTCGCCGTACTCCGTAGTGATAAGCTGCTTTCCGTGCAGCGCCGGCAGGCTGCTCTTATATTTCTTGTCAATATCCTCATAGAACCGGCAGTTATCCCGGTCGTTCGTCCGAAGCTGCGCCGCCTTCGCCTTGCGCGCAAGCTCCGTGAAATCCCGCCTGTTATGGTTCATCACGATACCTATGCGCAGCCTTATCCCAAACAGGTCATCGTCAAACGACCTGCGTATCTTATCCTGAATATCCCTGCAATACTCCTTTGCGTCCTCCTTGGTACAATCGGAAAGCCATATAAGGATTTCGTTGCCGTCAAAACGCATGGCGACCGTCTGGTACGACCTGCGAATGATCCTTCCAATCTCCTCCAGGATCAGGTCGCCAAAAACAATGCCGTTCTGCTCGTTGATCTGGCGCAGATTGTCAAAACGCATCAGGATCATGGCACCCTCGGCGCTGTCCTCAAGGCAGTTTTCAAGGAATTCTTTGCCGGCGGCAAAACAATACAAACGCGTCACACCGTCCAGCGTATTCCTTCTCTGCTCCTCCAGCTCCTGTTCCTTCTCTTCCTGGATATTTTTGAAACTTCCCACCAGCTTCCAGCGTCCGCCTTCCGTATCGTTGAGTATGTTTGCCCGAAGCAGCACCCAGTTATACTTTTCAAACTCCGGATACCAGAGACGGAATTCCAACTCAAATTCGTCCGGCATTTCCTCTATGATACTGTGAAAATGTTTCCGGTCCTCCTCATAAACATCGCGGGAATCCACGGTAAAAATATCCCCGCCGCCGTATTCCCAGTGGCCGTTCATACGGTCGTGATTAACGATATCCACCGTTCTTGCCTGAAAATCATAGGAAAAAAACGTATCCTCCGTCGTCTCCAGCGCAAGGCGGTACATCTCCTTCTCTTCCATAAGGGCGTTTTCCGATTTTCTCTGTCTTTCGGTGAGATCATTGACCACTTCATAAAGCGCGTCCACTTCCTCGATATTGGACAGACGGAAACTCATTAATCCGGTTCGCCCCTGCCGGATACTGTCCATCAGACGTTTGATCGGTTTCGTCAAATGCTTGACCAGGAAATAAATGCAGACCACGCCAAATCCCAGTCCCGCCAGAATACCGATGATCATCATCACATAGACCTGACGGCTCACGCCGAACAGATCGCCCTCCGTATTCAATCCGATCAGAACCCAGTCCGTGTTATCGTATGGCACATTGGTACTGTAAAGTTTTAACGGGCAGACTACGGCAAATATCCTCTGGCTTCCAAGCTGCATACCCTCCACCATGAATAAACCGTCATAACCGGTCTCGTGCAGCTCCAGACTCTCCATTTCGGAAGAAATGCCGGCAGTCAGCACGCCCCGTCCGATCATCGGCGTATAACTTCCGTCCCCGTTCCTCACGGCGATTATATATCCCGACTGCTCGCTTTCATTGATCTCCGAAACCGGAAGATAGTTTCTGAGATAATTCTCGGAAATCTCCACTCCGAGGACCGCGTAAGTAACGCCCGCGTACCTTAACGGAACCGAATAAGTGATCATCTTATGGGAATCGTTTTTGTCGTCCTCCAGGATAAACGGCGCAGACCAATAACCCAGATCCGCGATCGCCGCGCCCGGATTATCGCTTCCCGCGCGCAGCGGCTCATAGAAGAAATCATCGCTGGCGCGTTCCCCCTGAGGCTCGAACTCAAAACTTGTACTCCAGTATGTATCCAGCGAAACATTATACATTCTCGCCAGTTCTTTGGCGCCGCGCTCCATGAGCAGGTCCGTATAGTTCATGGAACTGATCACCGGTTCGGAATCCCTGACAAAAAAACCGTCGTGAATCCCGTCATTGCTGCCGTCGCCGTTTGCCATCGTCAGAAATATGCCGGTCGTCAGATTATTTTGTACGATTTCCAGACATTTTGGAAACAACCGCTCCAACATCTGCTGTTTTAACTCTTCTGAATTTAATACCTGTCCGATGGATACATGATGTTCCTGTAAAAACGCCCTTACCGTCTCATTCATGTTCCTCTCCTGCTCATAGACGGAAGACCACCGCTGCGTCATGTCATTTTCCAGAATAACCCTGCGGTTCTCCACCAGCCGCGACATGATACTGATGGAATATTCCTGTATCACATTGACTGCCTGCCGGAAAACAAGTGTTCCCAGAGTGATACCGCTCTGAATGAACATAATAAGAATCATCGGTATTAAAAATAAACGGAATATGGAATGCTTCTTTTTTGGTTTCATATAATCCCTACTTTATGCTATATTCTATTCCTCAATAACCTTTTCCAACTCACTGCAAAAAGACCGGTACCACTCCTTAAAAGCCTGCTCCGAAATGTACGGCGCGCACGCCTCCTCAAGGCTCTTACCGTTTAGAACCGCCTCCTCCACCGCGCTGCGGTCCGCTTTTGCTTTATCCGAAAGATTGTATTCCAGAACCCTTCTTGCCGCCGAACCGTTTTTAAAACTCTTATTGGTATATAATAAACCCTCGTCCATCTCGTCAAGGAAACAAGTCAGACAATCGTACAATTTATCTCCCACTTCCATGTGTTCTTTGGCGATAACCTCATCAAGAACCTGCGTACTGTTCGCTTCCTCCAATACCGGAAGGTATCCCGACGTACAGCCGAACACGATATTGTTTTCCGCCTGGGTGAACCATTTGAGAAATTCCACGGACGCGTACTCGTGGCGCTCGTCCGACCGGATAACGACCATTCCCGCGCCCTGCTGGACCGCGTAATTTTCGCCGCCTTCAAAAACCGGCGCCGGCATTACGATGTATTCAATATCATACCTGCCGTTCTCCGATTCCACGCTGTCTGGGAAATACATGGCAGAAGTCGTCGCTCCCGTATACGCCAGCAGATCGCCCGTCTTAACGTCGTCCGAACGGAAATTACCGTAAGCGCCGAAATATCCTTTTACCATGGGAACGTAATAATTCTCCCAGATACGCTTTATGTCTTCCTCCGCGATATTTAACGTTACCGTGTCGTTCTCCACCTCAAAGAGTTCGCTGCCAAGCTGGCGCATGCCGATATTGAAATAATTCGCCATGGAGTCCCTTCCGTAAAACGCCTTTCCGTCATACGGGATCTGCGGTGTTTTTTTGTCCGTCCATTCATAGTATTTCTGCGCGACGGCAGCCACGCCCTCGATCGTTTCCAAGTCGGAAAGTTCGGCTCCCGTTTCTTGCGCGAAAATATCCCAGTCCGTCTTATTGATCATCATCACTTCCGTGGATTTTGCCACCGGAAAGATCCGAAGACCGCCGTCCGAGGCGATTTTCCCTTCCTCTATGTAGGAAGCAACGTATTTTCCCAGCTCTTCTTCACTCAGGTATTCCGATAAATTAACAAGTACCCCCGACTGTTCTACCTCGTATGCCGTATCAGCATAGGAAGAAAAAATATCCGGCATCGCCTCGGAACCTACCTTGCCCGCCAGAGAATCCCTGACCGCCGTTTCCAGGTCGGAAACGGAACCGTGGCTGTAGCCTTGTACATAAATACCTTTCTCTTTTCCCGCCGTCTCGTTAAATTCATCTACCAGTGCGTCAAAAGCAACCTGCTGCGCCCCGTGGTAATAATGCCATACCGTAAGGGACACCGGATTTTTCGGATCCAGGGGACTTTTTTCTTTGCCGCACCCCGGCAGGCATACCGCCATGACCGCCAGCGCCGCCGCGGCTGTGATCCATTTTTTCTTTATCATACAAATGCCTCCCATGCCATTCCGTAAATATATTTATCCATTGTAATTCCTATAGATATGATACCACACTTTTTTTCATTTTGAAATAGGTTCTTACCGGACGCAGATATAGACCATATACGCCGCGTAACAGAGCAGCATGGCGACGCCCTCCCTGCGGTTGATACTCTTGCCCGCCCATGCAAAGATCCATACCAGTACGCTCATGGCGATCAGCACCAGAATGTCAATTATATTTTCCATGACAAACGCCACCGGACTGATAGCAGCCGCCACGCCCAGCACGAGAAGGATATTGAAAATGTTGGAGCCGATCACATTTCCCAGCGCCATATCCACTTCGTTTTTCTTTGCCGCCACAACGGAAGTGACCAGCTCGGGAAGGCTGGTTCCCAGCGCGACTACGGTAAGTCCGATGAGATTCTGGCTGAGACCGAACCCTGCCGCGATAACCGTCGCGCCGTCCACAACAAAATCGCCGCCGAACATGATCGCCGCGGCGCCGCCTACGATATAAACAAGGCAGAGCCACATCGGAAGGATCTTATATTCCTCTTCCTTAGCGGACGCGTTTCTCGCCTTCATCGCGGAACATACCATATATATAATATACGCGGCAAAAATCAATATCATAACAAATCCGTCAACATGTCCGAGAACCATTCCCACATATCCCAGCGCCAGAAGCAGCGCGGCGCAGACCACGGAGAACGGAAATTCTTTTTTGAGCGTTCCTGCCTGCACCGCCAGAGGCGCAAACAACGCGCAGGCGCCGCAGACAACCATCAGGTTAAAAATATTGGATCCCACCGCGTTACTCACCGCTAATGCATTGTTATTGTTCAGGGACGCCGTCACGCTGACCGCGCACTCGGGAAGGCTGGTTCCCATCGCCACGATCGTCAGCCCGATGATCATGGACGGGACACGGAACTTTTTCGCCACGGACGAACTTCCGTCCACAAAAAAATCCGCGCCCTTGATCAGTAAAACAAATCCTAACGCCAACTTTACTACTGCCAATACCATTTCCATAAATAAAATCTCCTTTTCGTTTTTTTGCCCCACAATTTTCTATTCCGATTCGGGTGTCAAAAGCCCTGCTTATAAACTTCACTTAGCGGATTGCACAAAAGAGATCCGAGCAAACGACTTTTGCACAATGGAGATGAGACTCTGACATCGTGGAAGCCTCTG
>JAMPBI010000109.1 GCA_023666775.1 Alistipes sp.
TTTATATTCGCTCCATCTTTCAGTTTATTTAATTCTTCATTCGTGAGGACAAAATTTGCCAAATCTTCCATATTCATGGCAATTCCTGTATGCGGCGCGTTTTCGCCGTTTTCTTCTACCTTATCCATATGACCGTTGTCCACACCCGGAGTTTCTCCGGTATTGTCACCCGGCTTTTCACCCTCATTACCGCCCGGAGTTTCTCCGCTGCCGTCTGCCGTAACGGTGATTTCACAGGTCGTATAGAACTTGCCGTCGCCCACGGAAACCGCCGTGATCGTTGCCGTTCCGGCACTGACCGCCGTGACCTTTCCGCCGCTGACCGTCGCTACCTGAGGGTCGGAACTCTTCCAGTTGACGGATTTTGACAACGTTGTATTATCCGGTGAAACCGTAGCGGTAATTACAACCGACTCTCCTGCTTTTAAAGACGCCGTCTTCTGACTGATCATGATACCGTTGATCGCCACCGTATCGCCGCCGCTTTCTCCGCCTTCCGGTACGAACGCGATGTAACAAAGATGACCCTCGCCGCTTCCACTACCTTTGGCAATTTCTACTGTTCCCGCTGCCGCCACATCATATTCCACAACACCGTTGGAAGAAACCGTCATCTTATCGGAATTAATGTAAAACGTTACCCCCGCATTAGCCGTTGCGTATACGAGCGTTAATTTTCCCGGTCCCGGCGCGGTAAAGGATACTTTTCCCTTACTGTCCATCTTTAATGCCGTCGTCAATGGTGTTCCGTTATAATTCCCGCTGACTTTATCTTTCTTGGAGCCTGCAAATGTATAAAATCCGCTGGCGTTGGTCATTCCGTCCGTCGTAAAATTATGCACCATATCGCCTGTCGGCAGCTGCGGTCCTTTTTCCACCGTTATCGTGCATTCTGCCGTAAACGTTCCCTTGCTGCCCGTTACTTCTGCCGCTATCGCTGCCGTTCCTTCCGCCACGGCAGTAACGTTTCCGTTATTATCCACCGTTGCCACGGAAGTATTGGAAGATTTCCATGTAACCTCGCCGCTCTCCGTTGTATTCGCCGGAAGAACAGCCGCTTCTAATGTCTCTTTGGAACCTGCCGTCAGGATCAGTGAATCCGAACTGAGTACGATCCCGTTTATATCGACCGGCTGGGAAACCGTTACCTTACAAACCGCCGTAAATTTCCCCGCAACCGTTGCCGTGATCGTCGCCGTTCCGATCTTCTTTGCCGTAATCAGACCGTTATCGGATACGGACGCCACGGAAGCGTCGGAAGACGTCCATGTCACCGTTTTGTCCGCCGTTGTATTGGACGGTGAATAAGTAACCGTAAGCTGTTTTGTCGCGTCCACCATCATAGTCGCCGTTTTCTCACTTAAAGAAATACCGCGAAGCTCATACGGATCGTAATTCGGATCCGCGCTGTTAATTTTAAGGGAGTTGACAACAACTTCTTTAAACGTGCCAAGCTGCGTGGAATCTCCCGGCTGGAAATTCGTCGGGTGGATCATATAGGTTCCTGCCGGAAGACTGTATGCCTTGCCGCTTCCCATCAGGAACACTTCCCCGGCTTCATTGACAAGCACGCCCGTCGATGACGGATCGTCCGATCCGTAGCTTACTTCCACGTCAAATTTCGTATATACGGTAAACGCGTATACCGTCTTGGAAAGTTTTCCGCCTTTTCCGAACGCTTCCGCCGTCTTTTCCACCGGAAGCTCCACCATCTCAACCGGCGTTACGCCGTTTGGAAGCAGGGAAATATCCGCCATGGTCACCTGATCCGGCGTAACCGGATTCTGTTTCATGACACCGGTCTGCGAAAAGATAACCTTCTTCGCTTCCGTAACGTTTTCCTGAATATCATACTTTCCCGACGGAATATAGGACTTGCTTGCGTCCGTATCAAATTTACTGTAATCGATATTGCCTGCCGAATATTTACAGTTATTCGGCACGATCTGCGACCGGTCGGACACTTCCGTCGCCTTGCTTCCCAATTTGTAGAGATAACCGGCGATGGAGTCATTATAACTCTTGATCGCTCCGCCCTCTACGGCATGAGGACTCTTACACAGGTAGAACATATTATATTCCGAGAAAATATACGCGTCTGCCCTCGTGTTCATCGCATAGTCCGTCTGCCCCTCAAATATGTTGTTGTACATATGTATATTCGCTCTTCGCGACAAAGGTCCTCTTGCCTTGCAGTATTTCCAGTAATTGTGATGGTATGTCAGATTATACTGGAGAGAATAATCCGCGGAGCCGACAAGGTTTGTCTTATGACAGCCCTCAAAATAGTTATAACTACAGGTAAAGTATTGTCCGCGCTTAAAATCCACGGAGCCGTCGCCCTCATGTTTATCACTCTCGGCAGCTACCGGCAAATTCGGAACATAAAAAGAGTTATTATGCACCCAGCAGCGCTCCACGCTTGCGGTGATCTCGGACGACGCGTTCTTGGAAGCCTGCACGCCTTCCATACCGATGGCGTCCTCCGGCGTATTGATAAAGGAAAGGTTTCTTACCTCAAAACTCTTACCCAGATCCGCGTCGCCTGACGAACACATGAAATGGAAGCCCCAGCCGTCGATCACGGCGTCATATCCGATTCCTTCGATCGTAATATCCTTGCCGGAACGGATCCTTGCCATATGTCCGTTATCACCTTCCGAACCGCCCATATCAACGGAATCATATACGGTCAGACCTTCGATATCGTTGGTTGTGATGTCCCGTATCGTCGAATCCGATACCGTGCCGATAATTCTTACGACCAGCGGAACATTTGCCCTCGCGAGCGTTCTCATGATATCCTGATTGGTGTTTGCCGTTCCGCCGTTTGCGTTTTTACCGCCTCCGGCGTCCTGACCGACGGAATTTAAAATATTACCGATACCGGTAACCGTTATTCCGCCATATGTAAGCTGAACCGTATTTTTATTTTCATTCGTAACGTATAAAACGATCGCGTTATCTTTTAAAGTACCGTCGTCCTTATACGCGCCGACACCCGCCGTATAGTTAAAATGCGCGTACCCCGAACGATCCTGCTCGTTTACGACGATACCTTCCTGCGTCAGCGTTCCGTCCTTTGTCGTAACCGTAAGCGTATATACGCCCGCTTTAATGCCGGGGATATCAAGCCGTACCCCCCCGCTCAAATCCCTTACCAGATATTTAAGATCCTCTTCGTTAAGTTGTCCGCTCATGGTTCCGCTATAAGAAACCGCCGTAACATCAGACTTGCTGATACCTGCGATCTGCGCGTAGATTGTCTCATTCCAGCCTCCCGCTTCCATATTGCCGGAATTTCCTCCGCCGCCGTTCGCTATGACGACAACCTTGCACGTCGCGGAAAAGTTACTGTCTGCCGCGGATTCCGCCGTAATGGTTGCCTCGCCTACGGAAACCGCCGTAACATGACCGTTTGCGTCAACGGTCGCTATATTATTATTGGAACTTGTCCAGTTTATAACCTTTGAAAGTGTTGTATTTGTCGGAGTAACCGTCGCCGTCAGGTCAATTTCCTCACCAACTTTAACGGACGCGTTTTTCTTGTCGAGTGTTACTCCCGTGATGGCAATAATGTCGCCGCCGCTGGTATTTGCCGTAACGGTGATTTCGCAGGTATCGGAAATCGCACTATTGGCTGCCGATACCGCCGTTATGGTTGTGGTTCCCTCCGCAACCGCCGTAACCTTACCGTTGCTGTCAACCGTCGCTACGCTCGGTTCCGAACTGCTCCAACTTATAGCCGACTGTGTTGTATTGGCAGGGGTAAGCGTTGCGGTTAAAGGAACGGTATCGCCAATCTTAACGGACGCTGTCTTTGGGGCAACGGTTATTGCGGTGATTGGGGTGTCTCCGCCGGTGGTGCCTCCGGTTGACTTTGTTTCTACAAGGGTGATTTCTGTAATCCTTAGTTCTCCTCCAACAGAAACAGCAGAAATATAACCACTACTAATCGCATCACCAGAAACCGTCCATGTATGGCTCTTAGATGAATACATTACCTCGTCTTCGCCAACTTTTATACCTCTACTGCTATCTGTCTTACTTGAAGTTATTGTTAATTCTGCACTTACTGTATCCTCCGAAACGGGTATTCGCAATTCTGTAGGTGGAGTAAACTTCATATATCCACTCTTCATTGCCGGTTTATCTTTACTAGGTACTCCTTTTATTGTAATATTGTCAAGAGTATCATCTTCACCGAACGTACATGTTTTTGTATTGGAAGTAAATTTCCAAACTGTTGTTCTTTTGCCTTGAGCATCCCAATCTCCCGGCGCATACGATCCATATTCCGTATAGTCGGTAGCAGCCCTGACCTCCGTTGTCACACACAACGCCGGCAAAACCATTGCCAACGACAATATCACCGCCAAAATCCTTTTTCGTACCACTTTCATCGGTTTTTCTCCTTTAAATTTCCCTATATATTTTTAATCATCGGGTCACATTTGCAAAACGCTATTAGCATAACATTATCATATTTGACAAAATTTTTCCACAATTATTCCAAAAATTCATAAAAATTTTACAATCTTATCCACATTTTCCGTCCTGATTTTCCTGCGGGACCGTAACAACAGCGACATACATCAACACGATCATTAAACTAATCTTCATAAACCAGAAAACGAACCCCGGATAATACGACTGCGTAAAATTGATCCGCTCAAATTCAACGCTGCAAAGCACCAGCCCCACGATTAATCCTGCCCTGCATTTTTGAGAAAACATGACCGTGAAATAATAGACCGTAAAAGAAAAGCATGGGAAAATCCCCATTTCCTTAAACCAGCGGATAAGTCCTGTATCCTCGTCCGACCGAAAATCGCTCCTCCGATAAGTTTCATGCGCCCATATCAGTGCCGAGAAGGAAATTCCAAACATAAACGCCGCGCTAAACCCACACGCTTTATTGTGATCCGCCATTGCATGGAAATCCACATACCGGCAAAAGGCATATATAACGGCGCTGAGCGCAACCGAAAGAACCGTTGGTTTTCCTACTTTCTCCATTTCAATACCTCTGAAGTCGGTATATCATAAGTCAGCGGCATATTCAGCATTAATTCATTGTAATTTCCAAATATATATTCATCTGCCACATAGAACCTTTCATAAGTTCCGCCGTAATAAGGGCAGTCAAACCACGACTTACCACTAAGATCCACATTTTGCGCCTGATAAAAACTTATCATATCCTCATACTGTTCCTTTGCCGTTTTCTCGTCGACGTTAAATGTCGAATACACGATCGTTACACCGTTATCCTCACAGGCGTCCAGATATTTTCCTCCCAAAAGCACCGGTCCGGAAGCCGCACCCTCAAAGACATTATAATCTTTCTTCGGAATATTGGAGTACACTTCATAACCTGCGTCAACCACAATGGAAAAATAGGTTTCGGGAAGATCGATATTCTTGGCATAATTCATCGTCCGGAAATTATATACCGTGTATTTTCCCGCTATCGGATAATAAATATAGTATTCCGGCAGACAGATATATTCCTTTGCCGCCATATACGTCATGCCGATACCTTCATATTCCATCGTGATTTCCCGAAGCGCTTTCTCTTCCGGAAAAACGGTAATCCAATCGTCCTGCTGGCTGAATACAAGCGCATTGCCTTCCTTATCCGTTATACTGCGGACCACATAACCGTGATATAAAGAAAAAACATACTCGTCCACGTCCGCCTCGGACAGCTGTAGGACTGCCGTAAATTTTGTTTTTAATCCTGCCTTGATCCGTAAATGATAACTTTCAATGGAAAACTCCGTCTCAGCCCTCACCGGCTCACTGTCCCTTAAAATTATATTTCTGCTTCCGTAATATACCTGATCGACATTCCAGCTATCCAGCATTTTTTTGCCATTGTCCGAAAAAGACCGATTTTCATACACCTGATACTTATTTTCTTTTAATGTCATTAAAAATGCGCAGCATAAAACGGGAACAATCAGAACCGCCATTTTCTTTCTCCTGCTCACCATTCCCAACACCAGCGCAAACACCCCAATCCAAAACAACGCCGTTGCCACGTCTGTAATAGTAACAGTAAAAGGCGCAAACCTATTCGATACCGCAAACGCATTTCTAAGCGAATTATTAAATATGATGAACGCCTTACTGATAACCGTATAGGCATTATCGCTTAATCGGAATACCGGAAACAGCAAAACTTCCTGAACAATATTAAACAGAAAAACGCTTCCGAGAATAAAAAGTACCGTTACTGCCAGAATATCATTTCGGATTCTCCGGCTTATCCTGCCGATCAGCCATGCCGTTACTGCCGGACACGTTACATATATAAAAATATACACCGCCAGATCCATAAACAGCATAAATGATCCCCGGGTGAACCGCAGGCAGAAAACATACACCATGATAAGATGTAAAACATATTCTATTCCGATAATCGCCGTCCATAATCGGACGTCGTCATTCTTTTTCAGGAAACTGAATACTAGAACAAGTATAAAAAAATACCGCCCATATCCCACCCATACCATTATGATACTGAGATAATCCGTGTCTATTCCCGCACCGAGCATATACAAAGAAAACATAAGGATAAAACAGCCTAAGAATACCCCCAAGAAAGCCATTAAAACAACGTTATTTTTGATTCGATCCCGCATACTTTGAATTTGATCCGTCCCACTCATGACTCTTCTCCCTCATTCCTTCTTCCGGTATATTACCGTCATTAACCATTTAACGGATTGGATATTGTTTTGACACAAACAAATGAAATCGTGTATAAAGATATTATAAACCATTTCTCCCTATATTACAACATATTGTTCTAACTATTTTTTCGCATTCCCATCTATAAAGGCAATTCGTCCATACAGACAAACTGCCTTCCATTAACAACCTAAATCCTATAAGATTACTCTATCTGTTCCATAAATTCTTCTACGGATACTGCGTCTAACGCTTTTTTAAACCACTCGTCCAGTATCTTTCCGTCCTTCTGGGCAAGGATCGCCTTTTGACATTCTTCCGTAACGGTTCCTTTCTTTTCCAAAACTTTAAGGATATTCTCTTTCGATTTTTTGATACTTCCTTTTTCTATCCCTTTCTCCATTCCTACCTCTATTCCTTTTTCTATCCCCTTTTCTATTCCTTCCTCTATCCCCTCCGCGTATGTATTCCGCAAATGCGCATCTTCATCATATTCCGTCAAAAACA
>JAMPBI010000010.1 GCA_023666775.1 Alistipes sp.
ACATGCCGGAGTTGTTTTTGCATTTTTAAAATGCAAAAAAATGGGGAAACTCAAAGCCTTTATGTAAAAATTTATTTGTATTTGTTATTTTTGAGTGATAAATGTTGACATGTATAACTCAATAGAGTTATACTTTTAAAGATAATAGAATTATAATGAGTTATAGTACGGGCTGCCGTTTTAAAGTGAGGAAGAGCATATGGTGTTAAATGGAGAAATCCTTTTATACGCGGGCATGGCTATCATTATCCTGGATATATTCCTGACAGTGATCTGCGTGGTTTGCCGGAGGTATAAAAATAAAAAAATTAAAACGGAACTTGAACAGGAGTATGGGAATATACCAAAGTACCATGCGTGACCGGAAAAATTGAGGAATGAGAAATGTCACAGACGATAGCGGGAATTTATGAGATAGAACAACAGATTGGTGCGGGTGGCGGCGGTATTGTCTATCTGGGAAGACATACACGTTTAAATAAGAAAGTTGTTTTAAAAGCGGACAAACGAACATTGCACACGGAAACAGAAGTGCTGAGACGGGAAGTGGATCTGTTAAAAAAACTTAGTCATGAGTATATACCGCATGTATATGATTTTGTGCAGGAAAACGGAGTAGTCTATACGATTATGGACTATATTGACGGGGAAAGTCTGGATAAAGTTTTAAACAGAAAAGAGTTACCGTCACAGCCGCAGTTGATCCAATGGGCGTGTCAGTTGTTAGAGGCGTTAAGTTATTTGCATGCGCAGCCTCCTTATGGAATTTTACATGGAGATATTAAGCCGGCTAATATTATGCTCCGCGCGAATGGAAATATTTGTCTGATTGACTTTAATATCGCCCTTGCTTTGGGAGAAGAGGGGGCGGTCAACGTCGGGTTCAGCCGCGGATATGCTTCACCCGAACATTATGGATTGAGTTATATTGTGGAAAAGATGCAGTCGGAAGGAATTTCCGTGACAGAAAAAAATGAAACGGATATTACGGAGGTCAATCGTGATTTTGATGAAAAGACCGAAGCGGCGGTATCTTCCGGTATAAATATCGCAAAAGAAAACAGGGTAAAATTAGATATTCGTTCTGATATTTATAGTCTGGGTGCGACCTTATATCATTTGATATCCGGCATGCGTCCGGCAAAGGACGCGAGAGACGTAGTTCCTCTTGGAAAGGAAGTTTGCAGTCCGGCAGTCTCGGCAATCTTACAAAAAGCAATGAACTATCGGATTGAAGAACGTTATCAGACGGCAGATGAAATGCTTGAAGCATTTTTAAGTTTAAAACAGTCCGATGAAAGAGTAATTAAGTTTAAAAAGCGTACAAGAGCAAATGCGGCAGCGATTGCCGGACTATTCCTTATTGGCGGCGCAAGTATCTTCCTTGGACAAAATTTACTCCGACAGGAACAGAAAGCCCTGACGCTGGCAGAATATTCGTCAAATGAATTACGACAGGGTAATGTTGATAAAGCGGTAGAATTAGCGTTACAGGCAATGCCTGATACGAAAGGACCGTTTCGGATAGAGACATCTGCCGAGGCGCAAAAGGCATTGACGGACGCATTGGGAGTGTATGATTTAGCCGACGGATTTAAAACAATTGCTATGCTGAAACTTCCCTCAGAACCGTTTGATCTTGTCATATCGCCGGACGGAGACAGGTTAGGTGTTGTTTATGCCTATTCCGTTGCGGTCTGGTCTTTAGACAGTCAACAGAAGCTGATTGAACTTCCCGCGCAGCAATCCGCTTTGTCGGAGCTTGTTTTTGTGGATAACAGCCGGATCATTTATGCAGGTGACCAAGGGATTACTGCGTATGACATTGATAAACAGAAAGTGTTGTGGAAGGGTGATGTCGCGACAACAATTACCGTTTCGGCGGATAAAAAAATCATTGCGTCAGTGAACCGAGATGATGACCATGCTGTGATTTATCAGGTTTCGGACGGGGAAAAAATAGCGGATTGTTCATTTGAAGGAAGACATATGAATGTAGCGGTAAATGATATTTTTGCGGATCCTGATAATGATATATTTGCATTAAATGAAGACGGAAGTCTGCTGGCGGTAAGTTCTTCAGACGGCGCGCTGATTATATACGACCTGATTTCGCCGGATAAGAGTATTGTTATTTTTGAGAAATCCGATTTCCGGCATTTTGAGGGTGGGTTCTGTAATATTTATTTTGCCTTTTCGGCAAGAAAAAATAACGGAAGTCAGTTTGGGATTATTGATGTAAAGGAGGCTGGATATATAGCCGGTTATTCCACAAAAGACAAGATTAAGGTTTGCTCCGGTAAAGACGGAATTTATGTGTCCAGCGGCAATCTTTTAGAAAAGGTTGATCCTGTAGGATTAACCGAAACGGAACTGGCATATACCAATGGAATAAATATTACCGGGTTTTCTGTAGGCAGGAAATATTGCGTGGTTGCCGGAGATAATCATTCCTTTGCTTTTTATGACAGTGGGGCAAACGGTTCGGATTATATTGATACCGGCGAAAATACGGATTTTCTTGGTATCGGTGATAAGTATGCGGTTGTGGCAAATCGAAATACCCCCGAGGTTCGTGTAATGCGTCTGGAAAATCATGCGGATAGTCAGCTTTTATCCTATGACGCAGGCTATGAGCATGATGAGGCAAGAATAAGTAAAGACGGACAAACGGTAATGTTATTTGATTATAAAAAGTTTTTGATTTTAGATATGAATGGTCAGGTTATTGCGCAAACGGAACTTCCAAACCCGGAATCCATTTATGACCAGCAGTTTAGGCGTGAGGAGAACTCATATTTAGAGGTTATCTGGTATGACGGCATGATCCGTCGTTATAGCGCGTCGGACGGCAGAATGATCATGGAAGAAAAGAAAGCGGAAGTAAGTAAGGAACTGTATGAAGAATTTTATACAGAACGGTATAGGATTGAGTCATCATTACATTCCGCTCCGAAAGTATACCTGCTAAATTCCGATAAAATGGTGGCATCCCTGGAGGAAGATGCTTATTTAACATATGTAACTCAGGTAGAAGAGTATATCGTTACGGAATACATCAATACGGAAGGAAAGCGGTATGGGATATTGCTAAATGGGAATTTGGATAAATTAGCTTACTTACCGGATCTTTGTGATGTATATGAAAATAATTTTATATTTGATTATGGATCAGGGGATCTGCGGCAATGCCGGATATATTCGCTTCAAGAGCTGCTTGCTCTTGGAGAGGCATATATGAATCAGTAAGTAGACCGTTATCGGTTTATTAAATATAAGAATGTACAGAAGGAAGGAGAACTTTGAAATGAAATCAGTTAAGCGAAGTTTGGCGCTGTTTCTTGCAGTATTGCTGACCGTGTCGGGTATACCGGCATTTGGCGATACGGTAGCGGCGCAGGAGGAAGCTAAGGAGGAGATCTATTTCAACACCGGAAGCCTAGAGGTAAAGGTTGTTGAGGAGTCGGAACTGGAAGATTCGTATGACTGTACCGTTCTTACGGACATATTTGACGAGAACGGAAACTATACGATCAATATTCCTGAGCCGAATCCGTTTTTCCCGTATGAGGTTCAGTTTACCTTTAATGGAGAAAAGTGGAACGAATGGTTTATGTCGCCGGACGATAGTGTTGAAATCGGAGGACATATTTTTACCGTAAGCGCCTATATGGACGGTACGCAGGCAACACAGATCACGCTGGAAGTTGGTGGTAAAGAAGTTGTCGTATATCCGGAAGCAAAGGAGTTTACAAACGACCCGGAAGGTGGTATTGCAACAATGTCGCTGTTACCGCTGGAAGAAAAAAGACTGACGGTAGACTTAACTGCATATAATCCGCTGGAATTGACCATGGTCAAGGTTAAAACGCTTCTCCAGGGGGAAAATGTGGCGGATAACGCGACGGTTGCATGGACGCAATATTATGGTAATGATTTTGATATTATTGGAGTAGAAGACTCAGTTAATCTAAAAAGAGACTCTTCCCTTCAGTTAATTGTCGGTGACGGAGATCAGTTGAATCCGGATAATGTACGGTATATTATTGAAGCGCGTACATCTGATTCCATGAACTGGCTTGTACCAGTTTTGTATTCACAGACGATAAGTGAAAGTGGTAATATAGTTCGTAATAATGTGGAAATATTAGATAAATATACCTATTATTCAAGTTATTATTCGCCGGTACTTCAATGTGTAGGCGCAGCTTATGAAGATGTGGCAGATAAAGATAGCTATGTTAGTTTTGCACCATTAAATAACGAAATAGGCAGTTATGTAAAAGTATTTGCAGGAAATTATCAGAGTGCAGAAGAGGCTCAAGTCGCAGATGATTTGACGGAAAGTTTCTTTTGTACAGATATGGAGCAGAATAACGCAGGCTTAAAGATGGATTCCTCTATGTATGTTACTATAGTTGCGTATTCGGCAGAAGGTGAAGTGGTTGGCTGTTTGCCGATAAGGGTTTCTCTTCAGACGCACAAAGCTTCTAGTAGAATAAGTTTTGGATATCTTTATGATAAAAGAATAGAAAATGATAGAGTTATTTTTTCGGATATAACGACTACAGTATCAACATCTTATGGTTCCGGTAATAATATACGTACCTATAAATTGTATGATGAGTATTCATTAAGTGGAATATATTACACATATTTGAATTATTATAATAATGATATCATAGCAAATAACGAAATTACTGCCGTATTCCAAGGCAATTATAGAAGTATATCAGAAGCTGTTACAGCGGGAGCAGAAAATATTAAAGATGAGATTACTTCATCAAATCGGTATGTAGTCGATTTTAGTAAAGAGGTATATTTTACAATTTTTATCGGGCAGGATGGAGAAGAAGGTCAGAAGATATACCATTATCAATTAAAGACAGAAGAGAGCGGAATTTCTGAACATGCTTCAGGTCTTCATGGCGGTACGGCTGTATCATTTACCGGTTTAAATGGTGAGGGAGGAAAGAATATAGCGGTACATAAAAGCTCCGATAATAATGATTCTTATGGTGCGTTTAAGATTCTGCTGGTTGGCGAAGACACTGATTTAACGAATATCGCACCAGAGTTTAGGACAAGTACCGGGGTGAATTTATATGCTGTTGGAAGTAGTTCGCCTGAGGTAAGCGGTGAGAATTACCATGACTTTTCAAACGGTCCGATTCAGTATACGGCAGCAGCCGAAAACGGTTCGGATTCGGAAAATTACTGGTTATATATTGTAAAACCATCTTCCGTCACGGGAGTAAAACAGCTTTATATCAGCAGTCTGGCTGATAGTAGCGCCGTGACTACTGAAAAAGACGGTGTTATCTATACGACAAGGGAAATAATGCTGGACTCGCTTCATTCGAATGATTTGCATAATATACTGCTGACTAATATAGGAACAGATGAACTTTCGAATCTTTCTGTGGAACTGACTTCCGAAGTTGTGGAATTAGATGATTACTGGACGCTTCATGGAAAGTTTGGATTATCCGGATTCAATACAATAGAACGTTCAACTAGTTATGGTGAATTACCTAATTTTGCCAAGATTGTTTTAAAGAAAAAGGAAGGCATTGAGGACGGAACCGATGTATCCGGTACTTTAACGATTAAATCCGGTGATACGACATTAATTGTTATGAATCTGACCGGTACGGTAGGTAATCCATCTATTGTAACCAGCGAAATTCCGGGTGCGGTAAAATATGTGCCATATGGTACGATGATTCAGAATAGTAATAAATATTCATGGAATAAGGTCAGCTATGAATTATATGCCGGAGCGCTGCCGGAAGGAATGGTCATCAAGCCGAACGGAGAACTTTACGGAGTTCCTAAGGAAGAGGGAGAATTTACATTTACAGTAAGAATGACAAACAGTTATACAAGTTTTTCTTCCGATATAAAAACATTTACATTGAATGTTGCGGAAAATACCGACGAAAATGTAGATAATGCGACAGATACAGGATATGAATTAAAGGAAAGAATTATTGATGTGGGTTCTGCGGACCGTTATCTGATTGTATCTTCCGGTATCTTCCCGGAGTTTCAGGATATCTATCTTGACGGTATAAAGTTGCAGGAAGGCGAAGATTATGAGGCGGAATCCGGAAGTACAAGAATTACAATTAAAGGACAGACCTTAGAGAATGCCGGAGAAGGCACACATACATTAGGTATGGAGTTCCGTGAAACCGATAGTAACGAATTGAAGCGTGCTGCACAGAATTATACATTTGACGGGAATGTAGGTGACGATGATCAGAACAGCGATTCCAATATCGGTTCTGATAGTCAAGAAAATATTTATAACAATAGTATTGATTACCAGAATGCAGATGAATACAGTAACGCGATATACAGGATAACGTATCTTGGGAACGGTTCTGTTTATGTGTCCGGAACGCATAGAATCGCGAAGGCATATGATATCAGCTTGAATGATGAAAATGCGCAGTTCCCGATCACAATTGTAATGAAAGTGCCGTCCGGAATGGATATTACCAAAACAAAAATACTGCATTTAAATTCACAAAACGGTGTAGATGAAACATTTTATTATGGAAAGGGATTTACCTATAATCCGGCGGATAATACCGTTACATTTACCGTAACACATCTTAGTAAATTCATCTTTGTTGAGATGGCAGATTCTCCTCTAACCGCGGACCATACTCCGTTGGGGTTATATCTGGTATTGATGGCATTATCAATAGGAAGTGTTGTGTTTATTACTTTACTAAATAAAAAGAAAAAATATTTTGAATAATAGGTAACATAAGAGGAACTGTTGCAAAATGGATAAAGATTCTATAAAGCAACAGTTTCTCTTTATGTCTATAAGAAGTTTTGTTTTTAAAACGATATAGTCAAATTTAATAAACGTGAACATATGACGAAATATATATAGAATGGAGAAAAGAAGACTATGACAAGTAAAAAGCGTAGAATATTTTTACTAATATTAGTAGGAGTCATGTTGATAATTATAATATATATAGATAGAACATATAAAGAATATAAAAATTATGATTACGTTATTTCTTATCTAAATGAGAAATATAATAACACATTTAAAATTAAAAAAATTGATTTTAAACATTATGACTATGGAATAACAGGTGGTTTGTTTATGTATAGTTTTTTAGTTAAAGATGAAAATGGTGAAACGTATAATGTTAATTATCAAGAGTATTTTCCGTTAAATGAAAAAAATGTGCAATATATAACATTTGAAAAACAATGATTGATTGGTCATTCTTCACACAAAATAGAAAAATTGTAGAGTAATTTTCAAGTAAACACAAGAAGGAGCATTGCCTTATAACTACAAGTTAGTTGTTTTGCAATACTCCCTTTATTTTTTACAATCTTACTTACTCCACTCCGCAAGCGAAAGCAGCGTTTTCCAGCGTTTGTCCACATCTTCCTGAATGTGTTTCAGCGTCTCGCTATGTTCCTCCTCCAGAAGATATTTTGTCCGCTTCATGTAGGAGAACCATTTGGAAACGTCGCATTTGCGGCTGCTTTTTTCCGGATTGTAGGTGACTTTGACGGCGCCGTTGTCGATTTCGTAAAGAGGGAAATAGCAGCTATTGACCGCGGCTTCGATATTCTGCCGTTCCGTTGACGGCGAGTCGCCCCAGTTCAGCGGGCAGGCGGAAAGCGCTTTTATATAGGCGAAATTTCCGTCCTGTGCGCGGGCGTAGGCTTTTTTGGCTTTTTTGCGGAAATCGGCTACGTTACATTCCGCCACGGTCGCCACATAAGAGGCGCCGGAGGCGGCAAGGATAAACGGCGTGTTTTTATAGGTGTTTTTGCGGTCCGCGTCCCCGGCGTGGCTGGTGGAGCTTTTTGCGCCTTTCGGCGTGGAGTAGGAATGTTGGTAGCCCGTATTCATGTAACCGCCGTTATCATACTCAAACAGGATAAAGCCGTCGTTGCGCAATGCCGCCGCAATGGCGCTTCCCATGCCGATATCCATGCCGCCGTCGCCGCTGACCATGACAAAGGTGATCTTTCCTTCGGGATATTCGCCGCGCCGCCGCATTTCCTCAAATGCCGCGACAATACCCGTCATGGTAGCGGGACCGTTCTGGAACAGGTTGTGGATATAAGGTACGCGGAATGCCGTTTTCGGGTAACTGGTGGTCACGACCATACCGCAGCCCGTGTGGAACAGCAGGACCACATTTCCCGGGATCGACGAGAGCAGCAGGTTTACATTGACGGGGATACCGCAGCCGGGACACGCCGAATGGCCCGGAGCCAGCCGTTTTGGCATGGCGGAAAAGCTGTCTAAATCTGGAGTCGTTTCCTTTTCTGGTATTGGGTCAGCGTATGAAGGGAATAGATCAGCAGCATTCCCAGGATACTGTCCAAAATAATCAAAAGGTTTAGCAGCGCCGCTAATGCATTGCATAAAGATTTCTTCAGCGTCAGAAACATAAAAGTCAATTCCTCCTAATCCATAAATTCTTGAATAAATGCGTGCCTTACAGCCGCTGTCGTAGAGCGCGGATTTGATTTCCGTCGTCATACTGCCGCCGCAGGCGGCAAAACTGTCCTGACGGTCAAGAATAATGACCGCTTTCGCTTTCTCACAGAGTTTCGCAATTTCTTTGGCGGGAAACGGGCGCAGGCTGTGAATGGTAAACGCGCCGACGGACAAATTCTGTTCCCGGAGTTTTTTTACGGCAAGGCTTATGGTGTGATAGGTGGAACCCAGCGCAAACATAAGGTATTCGGAATCGTCCGCGTGAAACTGCCGGATCGTCTGATAAGACCGTCCCGCGAGGTCTTCATAATTGTTAAATGTAGATTTAATATCGTTTTCTGCCTGATTGACCGCCATTCTGAGCTGATATTTGTTGTTGATCAGGTAAGGCTCGTTCATGTAGGCGCCGATGGTTCTCGGATTTTTTAAGTCCAGCAGTTTCATTTCATAGGACGGTTTTCCGATAAATCCCTGCACGTCGCGTTTCCCCAGGACGGTAAATTTACATTTCTGGTGGCTGGTGAAGAAACCGTCGTATGCCACGATGACGGGAAGGTTTGCCTGTTCCGCGATTTTTATGGCGCAGACGTTAAAGTCGTATACTTCCTGCTGGCAGGTGGCAAACAGAATGATCCAGCCGGTATTCAGGGCAAACATGATGTCGCTGTGGTCGCCTTTGATGGAAAGGGGAGCGGAGACGCAGCGGCAGGCGACGTTGAGTACCATGGGCATTCTGGTTCCGGACTGGACGGGAAGCTGTTCCAAGGCATAGAGCAGTCCGTTGGCGCTGGTGGCGTTAAAAACCCTCGCGCCGCAGGCGCTGGCGCCGTAGCAGATACCGGCGGCGCTGTGTTCCCCCTCCGCGCCGATCAGCCGGATATCATGTTCTCCTTTTGCCCGGGCGATATCAAGTGTTTCCACAACCTGCGTGGAAGGCGTGATGGGAAAATAACCCGCGACATGGTAATTGATCTGTTCCGCCGCATACGCGGCGGCTTCGTTTCCGTTCAGATAGACATATTTTTCTTTACTCATTTAATGCGCCCTCCTTTACATTTTCGGATAAATACGCCTCGCTGGTGATGATCGGGTCGGCGCCGTGGGAGGAGATTTCGCTGCTGACTTTTTCCTCCACGGCGACCAATGCCTGTGTGGGACAGATTTCCACACAGCGAAGGCAGCCCTTGCAGTAGCGGTAGTCCGGTCCCTGATTGATCATGGCGCGCTTTCCCAGATATTCTCCCTCTTTAAACGTGAATACCATGTCCGGGCAGGTGGTGTCGCACAGACCGCAGTTGATACATTTTTCGATGATGTATTTCGGCATGTAACCGCTTCTTGACAGGGACAGGTTATTCTGCGCCGTGCTGCCGCGGCTTGGCAGGATCCCGCCGATCGGCGCGTTTTCGTATCCGATCGAGGAAATCTGGCGCGCGGGCGCAAACAGCACTTCGCCGGAATTTGTCTGTATCAGGGAGGAGGAAATGTTCTCATATCCCAGCTTTAGGGCTTGCAGGTTGTTTTTTGCCACGTCCTCTCCTTTTTCCGAGAACATTTTTTCCAGAAGCGTCTGCGCGCCGGAGTATAGTTTTTCGTCGGAAAGGACGGCGAGGACGGCTCCCAGCATGAGCATGTTAAGGCGCGTTTTATGCTGCCTCATCAGGGTCTGGCAGTCGATACAGGTTATGTTTTGGCATTTCAGATGGTATTTTTCCCGCAGTTCGTCGGGCTTATGGAAAGAATTGACGATCAGAACGCTGTTTTGCGTCAACCCGGCAAGACAGGCGGGCGTATTTAACAGGGAATGGTGGAAAAGCGCCAGAATATCGGGCAGTTCCACAGGGGTGTTTTCAATCAGCGTGTCCGTGTCGGCGCGCCAGCGGATAAACGCGGTGACCGGCGAACCCGTTTTTTCGGAGCCGTAACTTGAAAAGTTGGAGGCGTTCAGATTCAGGCAGACGGCTCCCAGTTCTCCCAGTATTTTCCCCACAAGGTTCGCGCCCATTCCGCCAATGCTTTCTATGCGGAAATCCAGATTAAAATCAGTCATTTTTTTTACTCTCCAAATTATTATTTAGAAGTTATTCTGCGCCTTTGGAAAGGAAAATATTAATAATTTATCCTATAAAATATGACAAAAGTTTTAATTTTTGGTTACAATGGATAAAATTCCTTTACTATTTTAGGGGAAGTGATGTATAATTATAAGGATTAATTGAAAGGAGTGTGAGTATGAATAACTCGTCAAAAAAAAGGCTGAGTAAGAAGGAACTCAGGCAGAAAAGAAGAATGGAACGGACCGTTGGTCTTGCGCTCACGGTTGTTATGCTTATATTGATGGCTATTTTTGTAGGACTGCTGATCTCGATCGACGTACTTCCGACGGTGTACATAATCGCCATTGTCGTCGTTATGATCCTGCTGCTTTTGTATGTGTTTTTATCGCAGTTTACAAAAGCGCATATGATTGGCAAAGTGATCGCCGTGGTGATGAGTATTATTTTCGCGGTGGGAAGTTTTTATCTCGGCAAGACGTTTGTGGCGCTGGGAGATATCGGCGGTTCCGGCGAAATGGACGTGATGTCCATCGTGGTACTCAAGGGCAGCTCGGCGCAGTCCGTTGCGGATACGAAGGATCTGACTTACGGCGTTTATAAGGGGAACGGCGCGGAACTGGTTGACAATACGCTGAAGGAGGTTGCCAATGAGACCGGAGGCGACGTATCGGTCATTGAATACAATAACTGGACGGAGGTTGCCGACGCGTTGTATTCTCAGGAAGTTCAGGTAATCATTTTAAATGAAAGTTACCGCGCGACAATCGAAAGTATTGATTATTACGCTACATTCTCGGAGGAAACCAGGGTGCTTGGCTATAATGAGATCAAGAATGACCCGATCGATCTCAAGGTTCCGGACAAGGTGATCACCGACGAGACTTTCACGGTGCTTCTTTCCGGTATGGATAATGAAGGAAAGCTGGGAACGAAGGGACATTCCGACGTCAATATCATCGCGACGGTCAATCCGACCACAAGAGAGGTTCTTCTGGTCACAACGCCGCGTGATACGTATGTACCTTTCTACTACGGCGACGGAACGAGCAGCGGAAGCGGCAGGTCAAAGCTGACCCATTCCGGAAACTACGGTATTGCGTGTACATTGACCACGCTGGAAGAATATTATGACATTGATATTGATTATTATGTGCGTCTGAACTTTACCGGTCTTATGAAGCTGGTTGACGCGCTGGGCGGTATCGAAGTCGAATCGGATTACGCGTTTACCTCTTATGCCCAGACTCATACCTATGTAAAGGGTGTAAATAAGATGGACGGTTACGCGGCGCTGATCTTCGCGAGAGAGCGTCACGCGTTCGCGGACGGTGATTTCCAGCGTAACAAGAACCAGATCAAGGTGATCAACGCGATCATGGACAAGATTTTGTCGCCTGCAATCCTTACAAGCTATACGGGTATCATGGAATCCTTATCCGACTGGGTTTCAACCAATATCCCGCAGAAGCAGATCACCAATCTTGTGAAAGCGCAGCTTGAGGATATGAGCGGCTGGACCATTAAGTCCTTTAATATGACAGGCGGAACAGGTTCCGAGTATTGCTTCGATGTGGGACAGAATTTATCGATCGTATACGAGGACGCCAATATGAAGGAACTCGCCAAGGCTAAGATGAAGGCTGTTGAAGAGGGTATCGATCCGGATACGGTTACTTCCGTACAGTAAGGAAAAGAATATTACCGGGCAGGAACAGACACCTGCCCGGTATTTTTGACGGAATGGAGTTTTACCGGGGAACGGATTTTTCCACGGCGTTTTCGATGGCTTCCAGTAAGACAATGCTGGTATATTTATTTTCGGTGTTATATGTAATGTTTTTGGTGGAGTTATTGGCAACTACCTGTGCGGCGATATCATCAAAGCAGGAGCCGAACAGCGGGTACATGGTTTCGACGGAATCCGAAACATTGGCGGTGCCGATGTGATGAATCATGTTCTCATCGATCGTTACTTTGATTTCTACGGGATTTCCGTTTAAAATAACGGTAGATGAGTAGACGCCTGCCGTGTACTGCATGGAGGAGTCCGTGATATCGGAAGGTTTTTCGCCACTCGGTGTACTGCATATAAAAAACAGCAGAATTGCGATCAGGACAAGGGCAATCACTGCGCCGTAAACGAGTTTCTTCTGCTTTAAGACAATGATTTTAGTAGGGCCGCTCATGTTTATCACCTTTACTTTTTATTAAGCTATTAACTATATATTCCGACCGCACCGCAATTATGAATGATATTGAAGGAGAAATTTATGTCGCTACAGTTAATTCTCGGTTCCTCCGGTTCCGGCAAGTCTCATCGCTTATACGGGGAGGTTATCCGCGATTCCATGGAAAATCCCGCGAAGAATTATATCGTTATCGTCCCGGAGCAGTTTACGATGGGGACGCAGGAAAAACTGGTGAAAATGCACCCGAACCACGGCGTTCTGAATGTGGATATCGTTAGTTTCGTGCGCCTTGCGTACAAGGTGTTCGAGGAACTCGGGGTGGGGGATAAGGAGGTCCTTGACGATACGGGAAAGAGCCTGATCGTCCGGAAGATACTGGAGGAAAAGAAGGACGAGCTGGTTACGTTTAAAAAGAATATTGACAAACCGGGGTTTGTGGAGGAGGTTAAGTCCGCTATCTCGGAAATGCTCCAGTACGGTGTGGCGACGGAGAGGCTTTGCGAGGCGGCGGAGAATATCAAAAATCCGCTGTTAAAGTACAAACTTCAGGATATGGTTACGGTTTTTGAGGGCTTTAAGAGTTATATCAGCGGGAAATATATTGCCAGCGAGGAAATTCTTGAGGTTTTGTGCCGTGTGGCGCACCGCTCCCGCATGATCCGGGACAGTGTGGTCACGCTGGACGGATTTACGGGTTTCACGCCGATCCAGTACCGTCTGATACGGATCTTGATGGAGTGCTGCGAGAAACTCACCGTTACGCTTACCATCGACTCCACGGAGAAGATAAACGTGCAGGACGGTCTGTCCAATCTGTTCTATCTGAGCAAGAATACGGCGCATAAACTTTACGATATCGCGGACGAGACAGGTACAACCGTTCTTCCGGCGGTTTTCACGGAGGATACGAAGCCGTTCCGCCTGAAGGACAGCGAGGGTCTGGTGTTCCTTGAGAAAAATATTTTCCGTTATAACGGGGCGGTATATACCCGCAGAGATGAGGCGGTTCAGATTTTTGAGGGAAATATGCCAAAGAATGAGGTCGCCTTTGCCGTGGGGGAGATCAAGCGCCTTGTTATGGAAAAAGGCTGGCGCTACAGCGATTTTGCCATTGTGTCGGCGGATATCGCGACTTACGGCGAGGCGGTGGTGAACATTCTCGCGCAGAACGGGATCCCGTCCTTTTTGGACTATAAACGCAATATTATGGGAAACGGCGCGGTAAACTGTATCCGTATGGCGCTTTCGGTTTTGGAGGAGGATTTTTCCTACGAGAGCGTATTCGGCTTTTTGAGGACGGGTTTTACGGATATTACGAGAGAACAGACGGATATTCTGGAAAATTACTGCCTTGCCATGGGGATAAAGGGATTTAAGAGATATAATACGCTGTGGATACGCAAAAACAGGGAGATGGAACAGCTTGCGATGTCCATGGAGGAGATCAACGGTCTGAGAACGCGGGTTGTGGAGATTTTTACCGTATTCCGTGAAGAGATACGAAGCAGCGAAACGGTGTTGGATTACTGCAAGGCGCTGTATCGCTTCATGGTGCAGGAGAGGCTGGAGGAAAAACTCGCGGCGCGGGCAGCCTTTTTCGCGGAGAACGGGGAATTGAGCAAAAAGGGGGAATACGAGCAGGTTTACGGCAAGATCACGGCGCTTCTTGATAAGTTTGTGACGCTCCTCGGCGGGGAGAAAATGAGTTTCCGGGAGTTTAACGACATTCTGGACGCGGGTTTCGGGGAGATCAAGGTCGGTCTGATCCCGCAGTCGGCGGACGCGGTGATCATCGGAGATATCGAGCGGACGAGGATTGAAAATGTGAAGGCGCTGTTTTTCATGGGGGTAAACGACGGCATTATACCGAAACAGGCGGGAAGCGGCGGCATTATTTCCGAGACGGACAAGGAGATTTTAAAGGAGAACCGGATCGAGCTTTCCATGACGGAACGGGAAAAGGTATTTATCCAGAAGTTTTATCTGTACCTGAATATGACCAAACCTTCCGAGAGGCTGTATCTGTCCTATTCCCGCATTATGTCTGACGGCAGGGCGCGCAAAATGTCGTATCTGCTCATCAGCATACGGAAATTGTTTCCGAATGTGGTGATCATGGACGAGGAGTCCCAGCAGAAAACGCTGAGGCTTGTCCGTATCCCCAAGAGCAGTATCACATGGAAATACGCCGGGGAGGCTCTGGACAGCGGTATCGCCAAACACCTTTACGGTGATGAGTATCTCACGAGCGTTTCCGCCATTGAGAGTTATTCGGCGTGCGCCTTCGCGCATTTTATCACTTACGGTCTGCGTCTTAGCGAGCGGGAACGGTATGATATCAAAGCGTCGGATATCGGTACGCTCTACCATGATACGCTGGAATGTTTTTCCAAAAAGCTGGTTTCTGCCGGAAAAACCTTTACGGATATCACGGAGGAAGAACGGAAAAATCTTATCGCGGAGAGCGTTTTGGAGGTTACTACCGATTACGGGAATACGGTTCTGTACAGCACGAAGCGCAACGAGTATATGATCAGCCGCGTCATCGCCATGGCGGACCGGACGGTCTGGGCGGTGGGAAAGCAGTTATCTAAGGGAAAATTTGTGCCGGAGGAGTTTGAGCGGGGATTTGTGCTGGACGGTAAGGTGCGGGGAAGGATCGACCGGATCGACACTTACAACGACGGTGAAAATGTGTATGTGAAAGTGGTGGATTATAAAACGGGCGAGAGTGATTTTGACCTGCTGGATACTTATTACGGATTGAAGATCCAGCTTGTCACTTATATGAACGCCGCGGTGGAACTGGAGAAGAAAAAATATCCCGGCAGGAACATTATTCCCGCGGCAATGTTTTATTATAATATTAAAAATCCGATTGTGGACGAGACGGAGGATATTGACAGCGCGATCCTTGAAAAATTGCGGGTAAAAGGTATATTAAATGATGATTTAATATCTTTAAACGCGCTGGACGACACGAAAGAAGGAAAATCTCTTGTCATTCCGGTAACGTATCAGAAGGACGGAAACGTCCGGGAAAATTCCGGCATTTTTACTGTGGAGAAGATGAAAATCCTGACGGATTACGTTCAGGATTATGTGAAACGGTCCATGGAGGAGATCTTACAGGGAAATATCCGGGTGAAACCTTATATGAAGGAAAAGAGGACGGGCTGCGATTACTGTGATTACAGGAGTATCTGCGGATTTGACGAAAAGGTGCCGGATTGTAAGTATAACAGTCTGAGAAATCTGAGCGAAGAGGAAATCTTCCTCGGCATGGAGAAAGGAAAGCGGGGTGAGTAGATGGCGCCGGTATGGACAAAAGAACAGCAGCAGGTGATCGAACTGCATAACCGGAATATTCTTGTGTCGGCGGCGGCAGGCTCCGGCAAGACGGCGGTCCTGGTGGAGCGTATCCTGAAGATGATTTCCGATGAGGAACACCCTGTGGATATCGACCGTCTTGTTATCGTAACGTTTACCAACGCGGCGGCTTATGAAATGAAGCAGAGGATCCTTGCCGCGATTGAAAAAAAGATGGAAGAACAACCGTTAAATCTTAATTTAAGGAGACAGCAAACCCTGGTAAATCATGCGCAGATCACGACGATCGATAGTTTCTGCCTGAATATTATCCGCAGTTATTTCGGCGAGATCGATCTGGATCCGGGATTTAAGGTGGCGGACGAGGGCGAGCTGAAACTTCTTATGTCGGATGTGCTTGACGAGCTGATCGAGGAGTATTATCAGGAGGGCAGTCCCGCGTTTTATGATTTTGTGGAGTGTTATACGCCGGAGAAGACGGACGCGAGGCTTTCCGATTATATTTTAAATCTTTACCGGGCGGCGCAGAGCAACCCATGGCCGAAGGAATGGCTGTTAAGCTGTAAGGAGTTTTACCGCCATGAGACGGAAGAAGAATTTATGAAAACGCCCTTTATGCGGTTTATGACAGACGAGGTACGCCGTCAGTTGAAATCGGTGCGGGAACTTTGTATGGAAATGAAAGAAATCGCCGGGTCATTTGACGGTCCTTATATGTATCTCGATGCATTAAATGATGATTTAATATTTGTGGAAAGTCTTATTTCCGAGGAAAATCTGTTTTCGGGCTGCGGCGTAAAAATAAAAGAGCATACCTTCGCAAGATTGTCTTCCAAGAAAGACGCGTCGGTGAACGAGAATAAAAAAGACGCGGTAAAGGAGATGCGTGATACGGCAAAAAAGGCCCTCGGAAAGATTGGAAAAGATTACTTAAATCGAGATTTAACAGAACTGCGAGAGCTGATTTCACGGTGTTTTCCGGCAATTTCCGTCTATGTGGATATGACGATCGATTTTATGGAGCGGCTGGACGAAAAAAAGAGGAAGAAGAACCTGATCCATTTCAGCGACATGGAACATCTGGCGCTGCAGCTTCTTGTCAGGAAGGAGGGGGACAAACTTTGCCGTACCGCCGTGGCGGACGAACTGTCTGAGAAGTATGAGGAGATCCTCATAGACGAGTATCAGGACAGTAACCTTGTGCAGGAGATCATTTTAAACAGTATATCCAGAGAACGGTTCGGAAAACCGAATGTTTTTATGGTGGGCGATGTGAAGCAGAGTATTTACCGGTTCCGACTGGCAAGACCGGAACTTTTTATTGAAAAGTACGACAGCTATACGACGGAGGAGTCCCTTTACCAGAAGATTGAGCTGCATAAGAATTTCCGAAGCCGGGAGAGCGTGCTGGCAAGCGTCAATGAGGTTTTCGCGAAGATCATGAAGCGGGAATTTGGCAGGATCGCTTATGACGATAACGCAAAACTGTATGCCGGTATGGATTTTTTGCCGATACCGGAACAAAAGAGGGAGTTTTCGGGTACGGAAGTTCTTGTTCTGGAACATGAGGACGAAAGCGATATGTCGGACACGGAGGCGGAGGCGGTTCTGTGCGGCGACGCGATCCGCAGGCTTATAGACGACGAAGAGGCGGTCTGTTTTGACAAGGAGACGGGAGCGTACCGGAAGATAACCTACGGCGATATTGTGGTGCTGATGCGCAGCGCGAAGCAGAGCGCAGGAATTTTTGTGAATACATTTGCCAAGATGGGTATTCCTGCCATAGCGGAATCGGATACGGGATATTTTTCCGCTTACGAGATTTCCGTTCTGCTCAGCCTTTTGAATGTGATCGACAATCCGAGGCAGGATATCCATCTGACGGCGGTTTTAAAGTCTTATTTCGGCGGTCTTACAGGAAACGACCTCGCGAAGATTCGCGCCCTGTGCCCGGATAAGAGTTTTTACGAGGCGTTTTTACAGTGGGAGGATAAAAAGAAAGTGCGTTTTTG
>JAMPBI010000110.1 GCA_023666775.1 Alistipes sp.
GAGAACGCCAACCACAGGGTGATCTGCAAGTACATTCTGCCGGGACAGGTTGAGAGCTGCCAGCTTGAGATGGGTATGACGGCGCTGGAGCCGGGAAGCGTATGGAACACGATGCCGTGTCATACGCACGACAGAAGAATGGAAGTTTATCTGTATTTTGAAGTACCGGAGAACGACGTGGTATTCCATTATATGGGTGAACCGTCCGAGACAAGGCATATCGTTATGAGGAACGAAGAGGCGGTGATCTCACCGAGCTGGTCCATTCACTCCGCTTCCGCGACCCACGCGTACACCTTTATCTGGGGTATGGTAGGGGAAAATCAGGACTTCGACGATATGGATGATGTTGCAATGAAGGATCTCATGTAAGATTCTTTATAATAATTTGAAAAGGAGAAATAGAAAATGTCAGTTAATTTTTCACTGGAAGGTAAAATCGCTTTAGTAACAGGCGCGTCATACGGTATCGGTTTCGCGATCGCGTCCGGTATGGCAAAGGCAGGCGCTAAGATCGTATTTAACGATATCAAGCAGGAACTGGTAGATAAGGGACTTGCCGCGTACAAGGAAGCAGGTATCGACGCAAAGGGTTATGTATGCGATGTAACAAGCGAAGAGCAGGTCAACGCGATGGTTGACCAGATCGCGAAGGAAGTAGGACCGATCGATATCCTTGTAAACAATGCGGGTATCATTAAGAGAATCCCTATGTGCGAGATGACGGCGGCAGAGTTCCGGCAGGTTATCGACGTTGACCTGAACGCTCCGTTTATCGTGTCCAAGGCAGTTATTCCGTCCATGATCGAGAGAGGCCACGGCAAAATCATCAACATTTGTTCCATGATGTCCGAATTAGGACGTGAGACCGTTTCCGCGTATGCGGCAGCTAAGGGCGGTCTGAAGATGCTCACAAGAAATATCTGTTCCGAGTACGGTCAGTATAACATTCAGTGTAACGGTATCGGACCTGGTTATATCGAAACACCTCAGACGGCGCCGCTCAGAGAGAGACAGGCTGACGGTTCCAGACATCCGTTTGACCAGTTTATCTGCGCGAAGACGCCTGCAAACAGATGGTTAAAGCCGGAAGAACTGGCAGGTCCTGCCGTATTCCTTGCTTCCGAAGCGTCAGACGCGGTAAACGGACATATTCTTTATGTAGACGGCGGTATCCTTGCTTACATCGGCAAGCAGCCACAGTAAGAGCAGTTTTATTCATGTAGAGGATAGAGAAATTGCAACGCAGTTTCTCTGTTGGACAAGTGAAAAGTGAAGAGTGTCATGCTCTTCACTTTTCTGTTTGTTTGGTTTGAGGAGAAAATAAGTGAAGGTTTTAAAAGGTACAGGTCTGTTTTTTCTTGCGGCGTGCCTGCTTGTGGCGGTAAGCGGCTGCGGTCTGTTCAAAACAGGCATTGCGCTGGAAGATTATATTTCGTATGAATATGAGGGCGTAAATGAATATGGCAGTCTGGCGGCGTCGGTGGACGTGGAAAAGATCCTCACGGATTACGGTGAGAAGATCGATGAGGAAAAGACGGAGTCGTTTCGCGAACTTCTTTCCGGTCTGCAATTAGATGTTTCCAAGTCCGAAAATCTATGTAACGGCGACGAGGTGGAGATCCGCGTGGATTATGACGAGGAGTTATGTGAAAACGCGGGAGTGCGGTTTAAAAATAATACGGTGAAAGTAACGATAGAAGGATTGGAAGAGGGAGAACTTCTCGACCTGTTCGCGGATATCAGCGTGGAGGTCCGGGGGACGGCACCGCTTGCAACGGCTTCGGTTCAAAATAAATCGTCCAATGAGTTTATCCGGAATTTAACGTTTACATTGGACAAAACGACCGGTTTCATGCCGGAAGACGGTCTGACGGTATCCTGCGACCTGGATTTTGACGCGGCGAGAGAACAGGGATATGTTGTTTTGCAGACGGAAAAAGATTACGACACGTCGGGGATCGCTTCTTATGTCCAAAACGGCGAGGAACTGACGGCGGAGGATTTAAAGCCGGTCATTGAGGAGGCGGAAAATACCGTGATCAGCGAGACCGAGAGCAGTCAGAGAAGAATGCTCTACCGCGTGACGGGCATTTCTAATTTTTTGTTCCAGTATAACAGGGAATGGATCGATTCCATTGAACTTTATGATATGCAGTTGTTTACCTGCGTCGATACCGGACAGATCACCGACGGGAGCGTGCCGTACAATATGCTGCTTATTGTGTTTAAGGCATATGTTACCAACGCGGACCACGGAAGCGACGGATATTTCTGCTTCGCCTACAGTAATCTGGTGCGAAACGGCGACGGAAGCGTTGTGATAAAGCATGACGATCCGCAGCTTCGTTATTTGTGCGACGATGATTATGAGGAACTGATGGCAAAGGTTGCGGAAACAATTTTGCCAATTTACGCACAAAATGCGGTAAATATTGCGAAATTTATTGAATAAACGCGGAAATTGTGATACTATAATGATAATACTATAATGAGTTAAGGGTGATTATATTGGATAATTTCAGAAAAAAGATACGACTTGGCGACCTGCTCCTGTCAAAGGGCTTAATTACCCAGGAACAATTGAATAAGGCGCTGGAAGACCAGAAGACAAAGAAGAAGCTCCTTGGCGACACGCTTGTCGAGAACGGAGCGGTTACAAGGTCGGCGCTCAATGACGCTCTCTGTGAGGCGCTTAACGTTAAGTTTGCCGATCTGAAGAAAATGACGATCGATCCTAAGATACTGGCACTCCTGGACGAGAATATCATGCGTAAGCATAATGTTATTCCAATCGGTTACCATAACGGCGATTTCCAGGTTCTCGAACTTGCCATGGCGGATCCGATGAACCTGCTCGCGATGGACGACGTAGGTATCATCACCGGTAAACAGATCGTTCCCCTTCTTGCGAATTTAAGTGATATAGCGATTTTCCTTGATAAGATGTTCGGTAAGCAGCAGACCAAGGAAATGATCGATAAATTCAAGGCGTCCCAGCAGGCGACGGCGGTGCAGGAGAGCGCCGAGGATCAGGCGAGACGAGACGAGGTTGAAAATTCACCGATCGTACAGCTTGTTAATAAGATGATCGAGCAGGCGGTCAGGGAGAGGGCTTCCGATATCCATATCGAACCTTTTGAGACGTATATCCGCGTGCGGTTCCGTATCGACGGCGCGCTGCGTGAGATCATTACATATGACGCGTCCATGCTCAACGCCATCACGGCACGTTTAAAGATCATGTCCAACATGGATATTTCCGAGAAGAGAAAGCCGCAGGACGGCCGTATCACCATCTTCGTGGACGGAAGCGAGTACGATATCCGTGTGTCCAACCTTCCTACCTGTTACGGCGAGAAAGTCGTTATGCGTATTGCCTCCAAGCAGGGCTTTAAGCGTGAAAAGAAAGACCTTGGTATGTTGGACGAGGATTTGGTAAAGTTTGATAATATCTTAAAGAACCCGCACGGTATCATTCTGGTAACGGGACCTACCGGTAGCGGTAAGTCTACCACGCTGTATACGGCGCTGAGCGCGCTGAATACGGAAGACGTTAATATCATCACCGTAGAAGACCCGGTCGAGGCGAATATCGACGGTATCAACCAGGTTATGGTTAATGTCAAGGCGGATATGACCTTTGCCAGCGCCTTACGTTCCATTCTCCGTCAGGACCCGGATATCATCATGATCGGTGAGATCCGTGATACGGAGACTGCCGAGATCGCGGTAAGAGCGTCTATCACCGGCCACTTGGTTGTAAGCACCCTGCATACCAACAGTACGGCGGCAACCGTATCCCGTCTGATCGATATGGGCGTAGAGCCGTATCTGATCGCGGATTCCTTAGTGGGCGTTATCGCGCAGCGTCTTGTAAGACGTCTGTGTAAGGCATGCAAGAAAGCCCATACGGTTACGATGGCGGAAAAGAGAGAATTATCGCTGCACCCTGCGAAGGAATATACCATTTATGAACCGGTCGGCTGCCAGGAATGCGGCGGAAGCGGATATATGGGACGTATCGGTATCTATGAGATCATGACCGTTTCCAATAAGTTAAAATCCATTATCGGACACGGCGCGGACGTGGACCAGATCAAGGCGACCGCCATCGCGGACGGCATGACGACGCTGAAAGCGGCGGCAAGAAGATATGTACTGGACGGAACAACGAGTCTTGCAGAGATGGTTCGTGTAACATACGAGGTAGAATAATATTTTTGGGAGGGCATAATGGCTACAATACAGGAAATACTTTTAATCGCAAAGGAAGCGGGGGCTTCCGATATCCACATTACAATAGGACTTCCTCCGATGATGAGACTTCACGGAGATCTGGTTGCCATGAATTTTCCGAGACTGATGCCGGAAGATACCAAGGCGATCGTTTACAGTATGATGAGAGACGAGCAGAAGACGGCTTTTGAGGAGACCGGAGATTACGACTTCGCGTTTGCCACGAAGGCGATCGGACGTTACCGTGTCAATGCCTTCCGGCAGAGAAACGCGGTCGCGTGCGTAATGAGAGCGATCTCAACAAAGATCCCGACGCCGGAGGCGTTGGGTATTCCGGAATCGGTCGTTGACCTTTACGCGAGAAAGAGAGGTCTGGTACTGGTAACGGGACCTACCGGTAGCGGTAAGTCAACCACCCTTGCCTCAATCCTGAATGTCGTCAACGAGAAACGAAGCGCGCATATCATCACGATGGAGGATCCGATCGAGTACCTGCACTCCCATAAGAAATCCGTCGTCAACCAGAGAGAGATGGGCGACGACTCCGCTACATACGCGACGGCGCTGCGTTCGGCGCTGCGTGAAGACCCGGACGTTATCCTCGTCGGAGAAATGCGTGACCTTGAGACGATTTCCACAGCCATAACCGCTGCCGAGACCGGTCACTTGGTTTTCTCCACACTGCATACCATCGGAGCCGCGGCAACCGTAGACCGTGTGATCGACGTTTTCCCTCCTCACCAGCAGGATCAGATCCGTGTACAGCTCGGTATGGTTCTGGAGGCGGTTATTTCCCAGCAGCTTATCCCGACGGCGGACGGCAAGGGAAGAAGAGCGGCGTTTGAGGTAATGCACGCCAACATCGCCATTAAGAACCTGATCCGTGAAGGTAAATCGTATCAGATCCCTACCGCCATGCAGACCAATAAAAAGGGCGGTATGATCACGATGGACGACTCCATTTACGAGTTATATCAGTCCGGTGAGATCTCAAGGGATTCGGCACTGGAATTTGCCCAGGATATCCCGATGATGGCAAAGAAACTCGGTTCATTTTAATAGAAGATCCTGTGACGGGACACCATATATTTGGTGTCCCGTTTCTATTTTAACACAATATTTTGTAAAAATAGGTTTACAAGAAAAATTTCTTATATTAAAATAAACAATATTAATCAAATAAAGAAGTTGAGGTTATTATGGCAGAGAAGAAATATGACGCGTCCAGTATTTCCGTGCTGGAAGGTCTGGAGGCGGTCCGGAAAAGACCGGGTATGTATATCGGCAGCGTTTCCACAAAGGGATTAAATCATCTGATCTATGAGATCTGTGACAATTCCGTGGACGAACATCTGGCGGGATACTGTAACGAGATAACGGTGACGCTGAACGCGGATCAGACGGCGACCATAAGGGATAACGGACGCGGTATCCCGGTGGGTATCCACCCGAAAATGGGTATTCCGGCGGTGGAAGTGGTTTTTACAATGCTTCACGCAGGCGGTAAATTCGGCGACGGCGGCTACAAGATTTCCGGCGGACTTCACGGCGTCGGCGCGTCGGTCGTCAATGCGCTCTCGGAATGGCTGGAGGTTACGATCCGCGTCGGGGGCATTGTCTATAAGCAGCGGTACGAGCGGGGCAAGGCAATGTACCCGTTAAAGGAAGTGGGGACTTGCAGAAAGAATGATACGGGAACGGAAATAACATTTCTTCCGGACGGGGAGATTTTTGAAAAGACCCGTTTTAAGGAGGATGCGGTTAAATCGCGGCTCCATGAAACGGCATACTTAAATCCGGAACTGACCATACATTTTGTGGATAAGCGCGTGACACCGGAGGAAACGGTGGATTTTCATGAGCCGGACGGGATCCGCACGTTTGTAAAGGATCTGAATACGGGCAAGGAAGCGATCCACGATATTATTTATTTTAAGAGGGAAGTAGACGGGATTGAGGTGGAAGCCGCCGTTCAGTTTGTGGACGAGTTTCAGGAAAATATCCTGGGCTTCTGTAATAACATTTTTACGCAGGAAGGCGGAACCCACATTACGGGTTTCAAGACCAAGTTTACGATGGTCATCAACCAGTACGCGAGGGAACTGGGAATTTTAAAGGACAAGGACGCCAATTTTACCGGTTTTGACGTGCGTAACGGCATGACGGCGGTTATTGCGGTAAAGCACCCGGAGCCGCGTTTTGAGGGACAGACGAAGACGAAGCTGGACAATCCCGACGCCGGCAAGGTTGTTTCCGACGTGGCAGGAGAGGAGCTTGTCTTATATTTTGATAAGAATCTGGAGACGTTAAAAAGCGTTATCGCCTGCGCGGAGAAATCCGCCAAGATCCGTAAGGCGGAGGAGAAGGCGAAGACGAACCTTCTGATCAAGCAGAAGTTTTCGGTGGACGGAACGGGGAAACTCGCGAACTGCGAGAGCAGAAATCCCGAGGAATGTGAAGTGTTTATTGTGGAGGGCGATTCCGCGGGCGGTTCGGCAAAATCCGCGAGGAACAGAAGGACCCAGGCGATCATGCCGATCCGCGGTAAGATACTGAACGTGGAAAAGGCAAGTATTGATAAGGTTCTGGCAAACGCGGAGATCAAAACGATGGTTACGGCGTTCGGGTGCGGTTTTATGGAGGGGTACGGAAATGATTTCGATATTTCCAAACTCCGCTACAATAAGATCATCATTATGACCGATGCCGATGTGGACGGAGAGCATATCGCCACGCTTCTTCTGACGTTTTTTTACCGTTTCATGCCGGATCTGATCTCCGAGGGGCATGTGTATCTTGCCACGCCGCCTCTTTATAAGGTCGTTCCGAAGAAAGGGGAGGGCGAGTATCTTTACGACGACAAGGCGCTGGAACGGTACAGGAAGACGCATACGGCGCCGTTTACCTTACAGCGTTACAAAGGTCTCGGCGAGATGGACGCGGAGCAGTTG
>JAMPBI010000111.1 GCA_023666775.1 Alistipes sp.
CCGTCCATGGTAAGTTCATAGACATAATACGCCTTATCCGGATCCGTTATAAACGTCCCGTCTCCGATCCGCTCCTCCAATAACTCTTTCGCCTTCGCGTAAACCTCAGGCGCGTATGTATCCACGGAATCGTCAAACTGCGTCTCCGCGCGGTCAATATTAAGAAACGATAACGGATTGCCTGCTACCGCCTCTTTCGCCTCCTGCCTGTTATAAACGTCATAAGGCAAAGCCGCCACCTTATCCACGGTCTTTTCATTCGGTCTTACACATACAAATGGTTTTACTGCTGCCATCTTCCTTCCTCCCTGCTTTCAATAATTTAACGGCTATATTCCACATTGGTAACCGTCACGAAACCGCCGGACGCGTTTTTCCTGTTCAGACAGAACACGCCGTTTTTCACGCCGACCCATCGTCCCGGTACGGCGTCCATTTTCCCTGCCTCTTTATAAGTTACGCCGTCAAGGCTGTATTCGATCGTAACCTCTTCCAGCGGAAATCCCTTTTCCTTTTCGCTTAAATCCCGCGTTCCCACACAGACCGCCGTATAACGGACAAAAACCTCCGTACATTCCTTCGCGTTTACCCGCTCAAGCTCCGTCTCTTCTTCTTCCGTCGCCTCCGCGAGGATCTTCCCATATTTCTGCGCGCCTTTCACAAAAGAAAACGCGATATCCTGCCCCTCTTTCTTCATGGCAAGCAGACCGTATTTCATTCCCATGGAGATCACGCCCGCCGTATCGCCTTGTGCCATATCGGACAGATCCATGCCGGTTACGCAGATAAACTGCGGCGCCGGCCATTTCTGTAACAAAAGGTTCGCCACGTCGCCGTAAGGCACATTTTCCTCACACAAAACGGCGTTGAGTTTTAATCCGTTTCCCGTCAGTTCGTACCAGCCTGCCTTCGGATTGGCGTTCCACTGCCACTGCAAACCCAGTTGTTTGCCGGAAAAATCATCGGACGTTTCCGGCTCGCAGATTTCCTGACGTACCGCTCCCACGTCCGGCTTTTTGTACTCGATCACCGGCTCGCCGTAATCGTTTCCGTTTTTCGCGATACCGATCACCGGCCAGTCGTTCTCCCAGCTCATCGGCTGCAAATGAACGATCCGTCCCGCCGCGTACACGTCCTGAAAATGTAAGAACCAGTCCTCGCCCGTCACCGTGTCCACCCACGCGCCCTGATGCGGTCCGTTCACCGGGGTTTCTCCCTGGCGCATTACGACCTTATATTCATACGGCCCGAAAACCTCCTTAGAACGCAGAACCGTCTGCCAGCCCGTTTTTACGCCGCCCGCCGGCGCGAAAACATAATACCAGCCGTTGCGCTTATACATTTTCGGACCTTCAATCGTCACCTGATCGTTTTCGTTGCCGTCAAATATCTTAACTTCCTCACCGATCAGTCCCATACCGTCCGGCCGCATTTCCACCATATGGAGCACGCTCTTGTAACCGATACGGCTCTTTGCCACGCCCGCCACCAGATACGCCTTACCGTCGTCGTCCCAGAACGGGCACGGATCGATCCAGCCCGCCCCCGGGCGGATATTGACCGGCTCGCTCCATTCCCCGAACGGATCCTTTGCCGTAGTCATGTAAATTCCCTCGTCCGGCATCGGAAAACAGGCAAAAAACGTTCCCTCATGATACCGTATGGCGGGAGCCCACACGCCGCAGCCATGGACGGGCTTGTCGTAACGGCTCGTCGGAACCTCCTTTAAAATGTAATTGACCACTTTCCAGTTCACCAGATCTTTTGAATGAAGCAGCGGCAGTCCCGGCGCGTTACAAAAACTTGAGGAGATCATAAAATAATCTTCCCCCGCCCGGCACACGTCCGGATCCGAATAATCCCCGTACAAAACGGGATTCCGATACATTCCGTTCCCCAGATCGCCATTCCAAATTTCACTCATATCGCTCCGCCTTTCCGACATTTCTGTCCTGATTTATTTTGATCACTCTGTTACCTGCGTAATTTCCAGCGCGCCGGAAAACATCATAAAATCTTCCGACAGTTCGTCTAAACCGCCCGTTCCCCGCTCCTTTAACGTATCGCTGAAAACAAAACTTCCGACCGCGTAGACCGCTCCGTCCTCCCCTGCCTGATACGACACCAGAACCGGATAAGCGTCCTCATAAAAATAAAGGTAAGCCGCGTCCTGCGTTACCGTCTCGTTGACAAACAGTTCCGTAGCCGTCAGAATGGAAGAAAGCGCCAGATAATCCGTGCCTTTTCGGACGTTTATGATATTTGCCAGATAAGTAAAACCACCCATTCGGTCCATGACCTCTTGCGGAATGTCGCCGTCTTCCCCGGTGATCCCGAGCAAAAAACGTTTTAATCCGCTGTCGGCATATTTTAATTCATAAACACATAAAGGATCGGAATAATCCTGCTCCGCGAGTTCTTCCGCCAGTTTGGCGATTTCCGAGGAAGTAAAATAACCTACATACTCCCCGTTCAGCTCCCCGGCTAACGCTGCCACAACCGCCAGTCCCTTATCATAAAGCGTGGGCGGCTCTTTCTTTGCCTCCCCGCAGCCTGCCGGCAGGATAAGTGCCAGACCAAGCAATACTGCCGTTAATTTTCTCATTCCTTATACCTCCCGTCTTTCACGATCTTATCCAATAAGTCAAAATATCCCTCAAACGTCTTTCTACAGCACATGGGATTTTTGATCACGATCCCGTCCACTAAAAGCCCCGGCAGGGAAAACGCCATCGCCATGCGGTGGTCTTCGTAGGTTTCGATCGCGCACGGCTTACAGGTTCCCGGATAGACCACAAGTCCGTCTCCTTCCCGTTCACAGCCAATCCCCATACTTTCCAGATTATGAAGGATCGCCGCCAGCCTGTCCGATTCCTGAAGGCTGATATGCGCCACGCCTCGGATATGGGTTTCGCCTTTCGCAAAAGGCGCGATCGCGCAAAGGGTCATCGTCTGGTCGGAAAAATCGTTCATATCCACGTCGATCCCCAAAAGTCCGTCCCTGCTTCCCGTTACCCGGATCCCCTCTTCGGTATCTTCCACCGAACAGCCCATCTGCTCCAGCACGTCCAGAAACTTCATGTCGCCCTGCATCAGTCCCCGATGTACATGGTTTACAACGGCGCTTCCTCCGGTGACCGCCGCCATCGCGTAAAAATAACATGCCGCGGACACGTCCGGCTCCACGACATAATCGCCTGCCCGGTAAGTCTGTCCCGCCTCTATCCGATAATCCCGTCCGTCGTAAACCGCCTCGCACCCGAACTGCCTCATCATATTGCGCGTAATGCGCACATACGCCCCGTCCGTCTTCTCGCTTGTGATATGGATACGCAGTCCGTCTTTTAACATCACGGACGTCATTAAAAGCGCGCTTAAAAACTGGGTACTCTTGCTGATATCAACGGAAACGTCCGTCACCCGCGACCCGCAACCCTTTACACGGACAGGAAGATACCCCTCTTCCTTTAAATATGTAAATTGCGCTCCCATGGAACTTAACGCCTCAAATAACGGAAGCATGGGTCTTTTTTCCATCTGTCCGGAGGCGAGGATCTCATATTCCCCGTCCGACAACGCCGCCATAGCCGTTAAAAAACGCGCCGCCGTTCCCGCGCTTCCCACATAGATACTGCCCGTCCTATTGGGAATACCGCCGCCGTTTCCCACAACGGAAGCGCTGTGGTCCGCCTCGTCATAGGTAACCTCAAATCCCAGCGCTTTCAGCGCGTTTAGGAAATGTCTGGAATCGTCGCTGAACAAAATCCCATGCAGGTTCACCCGTCCGTCCGACAATGCCGCCATGAGGAGCGCCCGGTTCGTCATGCTTTTGGAACCCGGAACCGTCACGCGGATATCAAGGGGACCGTCTAATTTTTTTACAAGATACGTTTCTTCCATAATCAATAAAAAACGGGACCGCCACATAAAATCTTTGTCTGCACGGAACAGATATATCCTTATGCGGCAATCCCATCTGCCTTTCTTAATCCATTGTAACAACACGCATAATATTGGTGATACCCTTCTGCGCCGTTTTTGATTTCGTGGTCGGAACGCCCGCCGTGATGACGACGGTGTCTCCCTCCTCCACATATCCGGAATCCTTTACCGCGTCCAGCGCGTGACGGATAATATTATCCGTTGAATTTTCCTGGACGGATTTTACCGGCTTGACTCCCCAGTAGATCTGCATCTGGCGGAGTACGGAATCGCTTGGCGACAGACCGATCACCGGCATTTCCGGCTTATACTTGGAAATCACCCTTGCCGTAAAGCCCGAAATGGTCGGCGTAATGATTGCCTTGGCGTTGAGATTATGCGCCGTCGTGACGGAAGCGTAACTCACCGCGCCGGAAACCGTCTGTTTCGCGTGTAATTTTCTCGCCTTGATAAACTTTTCATGGTCGATATGCTGTTCCGTTGACTCGGCGATCTGCGCCATCATCTTAACGGCTTCCACCGGATATTTACCCATTGCCGACTCGCCGGAGAGCATAACCGCGTCCGTGCCGTCGTAGATCGCGTTGGCGACGTCGGTCACTTCCGCTCTTGTCGGACGCGGATTGCGGATCATGGAATCGAGCATCTGCGTCGCGGTGATGACCGGCTTAAACTTCTCGTTGCATTTGCGGATCAGCATTTTCTGCACATGAGGAACTTCCTCCGCCGGGATTTCCACGCCCATATCGCCGCGGGCTACCATAATGCCGTCCGCCGCGTCGATGATCTCGTCGATATTGTCGATACCTTCCCCGTTTTCAATCTTCGCGATGATCTTGATATCCGCGCCGTGTTCTTTCAGTAAATCCTTGATCTCGTAAATGCAGGTCGCGTTCCGGACAAACGATGCCGCGATAAAATCAAATCCCTGCTCAATGCCGAAAAGAATGTCGTCCCTGTCCTTCTGGGTGATTCCCGGAAGATTGACCGGCACATTCGGGACATTCACGCCCTTCTTCGTCCCCAGCTCGCCGCCGTTGACGATACGGCAGACAATATCCGTCTCGGAAGTGGATTCCACGCAGAGTTCGATCAGACCGTCGTCGATGAGAATGGTGCTTCCCTTCTGTACGTCTCCCGGCAGACCCTTGTAAGTAACGTGCCCTTCCTTATCGTCTCCCACGATATCCCTTGTGGTCAGCGTGTAGGTATTCCCCTCGACCAGCGTAACCTTCTTATCGTCCTTTAAGCCGCCGGTACGGATCTCCGGTCCCTTTGTATCTAAAAGCATGGCGATCGGAAGACCCAGCTCCTCCCGGATACTCTTGATCAGATCTACCCTGCCCTTTTGTTCCTCATGGTCGCCGTGGGAAAAATTAAACCGCGCGATATCCATTCCGTTTAACGCGAGCTGCCTTAACAATTCCCTGTCGTTGGTATTCGGTCCCATTGTACAAATAATCTTTGTTCGTTTCATTTTTTCTCTCCTAAAATTTTTATTCCCTTATAACTTCCGGATCACATGCTTGTGAGTATATAAATGTTCGCTGCAGTACTCGTAAGCGCCGTCGCATTTCGAGCAGTAACGGAAAACGATATCCTCGCCATCCGCCTCCGTTTTGCCACACACCGCGCATTTATGCTTACTTCCCTTGGACGCCACATGGATCTTTCGCTTAAAATCCGCCTTGCGCTTCATCTCTTTCGGGGAAACGGCACGGTAATTCCTGGTCAGCGCGTAAAAGAAAATAAAGTTGAGAAGGGAAACGAGCGCCGCCGTGGCATATACCGGCGTTGCCGGCACGCCGATGGTAAACAGCCCCATCAGAATATTATACGGCAGTATCCGGTAAAGATATCCGCCCACAATGGTCAGCGCGAATAATACCATATCCACATAGGCGATCCATTTGATCTTGATCGGGATAATGAAAAACAGCAATACCTGCATATCCGGCATAAGCGTCGCGAAAGCAAGGAACATGGACATATTCAGGTAATATGTGTTAAACGGGAAACTTACGCCGAAGATCAGGTAAATGATCAGCGCCGCTAAAATGTGAAGCACAACCCCGAACAACAGGTACATATTGAAACGGAACGCTCCCCATGCGTTTTCCAGAACATTCCCTATTAAGTAATAAAAATACAGGGATAACAGAATAAAAATAAGAGACGTGTCGGGCGGTCCCATGATAAACGTCACCAGCCTCCAGATCTGCCCGCGAAAGATCATCTCCATATCCAGTGCGAGAAACCGGCTGTAAAAACCGTTTCCGAACACTTCCAGAATAAAACCCACCGCGTACAGAATGATCATGTAATACATCAGGTTATGAATGGCATATCTGCCAAATTTCCGCTCTAATTTCTGAAACCACTTCATATAATTATCTAACCTTTCCCAATGTTACCATAAACTACTAAAATTATACCCAAAATCATTATAAATATGATGGCATTTTTTGTCAATGTACACTTTTTCTTGTATTTTCGACATAATTGTACTATAATCTTTAAGATAACCGCCTTAAAGGCTGACCTGAATACTCACAGGACGGAGGTTTTATTCATGAGTACATTATATAAATTGGGAATCGACATCGGTTCTACTACGGTTAAGATCGCAATTTTAGACGAAAAAAATACAATATTGTTTTCCGATTATAAAAGACATTTCGCAAATATCCAGGAGACGCTGGCGGATCTTTTAAGCGAGGCGAGAACGCGGCTCGGGGAGATCACGGTACACCCGGTCATTACCGGTTCCGGCGGATTAACTCTCGCCAACCACTTAGAAGTGCCGTTTACCCAGGAAGTCGTTGCTGTTTCCACGGCACTGACCGACTACGCTCCGCAGACGGACGTGGCGATCGAGCTGGGCGGAGAAGACGCCAAGATCATTTATTTTACAAACGGGATCGACCAGAGAATGAACGGTATCTGCGCCGGCGGCACCGGTTCTTTTATCGACCAGATGGCGACGCTTTTACAGACCGACGCGGCGGGACTGAACGAATACGCGAAGGATTACAAATCCATTTATCCGATCGCCGCGCGCTGCGGCGTTTTCGCCAAGACGGACATTCAGCCTCTGATCAACGAAGGCGCGACAAAAGAAGACTTATCCGCTTCCATTTTTCAGGCGGTTGTCAACCAGACCATCAGCGGTCTTGCCTGCGGCAAGCCGATCCGTGGAAACGTTGCTTTCCTCG
>JAMPBI010000112.1 GCA_023666775.1 Alistipes sp.
CGGTTCTACCTCGATGGAAAAGGTCATCGGTGCTTTGGGGGAAGCCTTTGAAAAAAATAACTCCGGCGTGACCTTTACATACAATCCCACCGGATCCGGTTCCGGAATCACGGCGGTAGCAGAGGGACGATGTGATATCGGACTTTCCAGTCGTAACTTAAAGGAAGAGGAAAAAGCGCAGGGACTGACGGAAACCATACTTGCTCTCGACGGTATCGCGATCATCGTAAATCCGCATAATCCGGTAAATGATCTCGACCTTGAAACGATTGGGAAGATTTATACGGGAGAAATAACAAACTGGAAAGATGTCGGTGGCAGCGATCTGGAGATCGTCCTGATCGGACGTGAAGCGGGAAGCGGCACGAGAGACGGCTTTGAAACCATCACAGGCACGGAAGACGCATGTAAATACCGTCAGGAACTTACATCGACCGGAGACGTAATCACAACGGTCGCAGGCAATCCGGGAGCGGTCGGATATGCTTCCCTTGCCTCCGTAAAGGAAACGGTGAAGGCTCTTTCCGTCGGCGGTATCGTACCTACGGAAGAAACGGTAAAAGACGGAAGTTATGTGGTACAGCGTCCGTTTGTACTGGTAACAAAAGGTGATACGAAACTTTCGGACACGGCACAGAAATTCTTTGATTATATCACTTCCTCCGAGGCAGATGATATCATTTCCTCTGCCGGAGCGGTACCGGTAAGTCAATAATACGGCGTTCGCGCCCTGAAAGGTGGAGTCAGATGAAAAACAAAAAGCAGCTTGGAGAGAATGTCATACACGGTATATTTCTGGTACTCGGTCTGATCACGGTCGGCTGCGTACTTCTGATCACCGTTTATCTTGTTGTGTCCGGGATCCCGGCTATCCGTAAGATCGGTATTTTAAATTTCCTATTCGGGAAAGAATGGGCTTCTACGGCGGCGCAGCCAAGGTATGGGATATTACCTTTTATCCTGACAAGTATTTACGGAACCGCCGGCGCGATCGCCGTCGGAGTGCCGATAGGCTTTATGACGGCGGTCTTCCTTGCTAAAATCGCGCCGTTAAAAGTGAAAACCGTCATTGGAGGGGCAGTCAGCCTGTTGGCGGGGATCCCTTCGGTCGTTTACGGACTTGTGGGAATGATGGTGCTTGTCCCGGGAATACGGATCGCTTTTCATATACCGGACGGAGCCAGTCTTTTTGCGGCGGTTATCGTGCTTGCCATTATGATACTGCCGTCGATCATCAAAGTATCGCTCACGGCGCTGGAAGCGGTTCCGAAAGAATATGAAGACGCTTCCCTCGCGCTTGGCGCGACGCCGGTTGAAACGTATTTTAAAATATCGGTCCCGGCGGCAAAAAGCGGCATTGCGGCGGCTGTGGTATTAGGCGTCGGAAGGGCTGTGGGCGAGGCGATGGCTGTTATGATGGTGGCGGGGAACGCCCCCAATATGCCGGGAATTTTTCAGAGCGTCCGTTTTCTTACGACCGCCGTGGCGAGCGAAATGTCTTACGCGGCTGACGGAAGCCTGCAAAAGCAGGCATTGTTCTCAATCGCGCTGGTGTTGTTTCTTTTTATTATGATGATCAACGCCGTATTGAATTTCTTTTTGAAACATAGCAGGGAGTAGGTGAAAAAATGCAGAAACGATCAATTTCCCTTAAAAGGAGAATATATAGTATTGTCATGTGCGTGATGATGGGGATTTCCGTGAGTATAACCTGCGCGCTGGTGATATTTTTAATCGGTTACGTTTTGTGGAAAGGACTTCCTCATGTATCGTGGGAACTGCTTACCACGAAGCCGAGTTATCTGTCCGGGCGGATCGGGATCCTGCCGGATATCCTTAATACGGTCTATATCGTGCTGGCAGCCCTGATATTGGTCCTTCCTCTCGGGACAGGCGCGGCAGTTTATCTGACGGAATATGCCCGGAATAAAAAAATGGTAGAAATGATCGAGTACGCCGCCGAAACGCTGTCCGGAATCCCGTCGATCATTTACGGTCTGGTGGGTATGCTGTTTTTCTGTCAGTTTTTCGGAATGAAAACTTCCCTTCTGGCGGGAGCGTTTACGCTTGTGATCATGAATCTGCCTACGGTCATGCGTACTACGCAGGAGAGCCTGAAAACCGTGCCGGCAAGCTACCGGGAGGGCGCTTTCGGACTGGGAGCCGGGAAATGGCGCGTGATTTATACCGTTGTGCTTCCCGGCTGTATCGACGGCGTCGTGACGGGCTGTATACTGTCTGTGGGGCGTATTTTGGGAGAATCGGCGGCGCTTCTTTTTACGGCAGGTTTTGCCCATGCCCTGAACGGGATTTTTGAAGGACTTGGAAGCGCGGGGGCGACGCTGACCGTTGCGTTATATGTTTACGCAAAGGAAAACGGGGAGTTTGGGATTGCGTTTGCCATTGCCGCGATCCTGATGATCCTCACCATGCTTATCAATCTGGCGGCGACGCTGGCGGGCGGATATTTCCGCAAAAGGGCGCAGAACGGAGGAAAAATATATGAGTAACGTTATGACGGTAAAGGACCTGTGTCTTTGGTATGGAGCCGCGCAGGCTTTAAAAGATATCAATATCGGGATTGAAGAAAAGAACATTACCGCCTTGATCGGTCCTTCGGGGTGTGGAAAATCCACATTTCTGAAAACATTAAACCGAATGAACGATCTGATACCGGGCGTGCGGATCACGGGAGAAGTATGTTACAGAAATCATGATATTTTTGACGTTGATGTTGACGTTAATGAACTTCGCCGCAGTATCGGCATGGTTTTTCAAAAGCCGAACCCGTTTCCGATGAGCATTTACGATAATATCGCATACGGACCGAGAACGCATGGGATTAAAAGCAGGGCGAAGCTGGACGATATCGTGGAACGCTCCCTGCGGGGAGCCGCCATCTGGGAGGAAGTAAAGGACAGACTGAAGAAATCGGCATTAGGGCTTTCGGGAGGTCAGCAGCAGCGCCTCTGTATCGCCCGCGCGCTGGCGGTGGAGCCGGACGTGCTTTTGATGGACGAGCCTACAAGCGCACTTGATCCCATTTCAACCTTGAAAATAGAAGAACTTGCAATGGAACTCAGGAATAAGTATACTATTGTTATCGTAACACATAATATGCAGCAGGCGGTGAGGATTTCGGATAATACGGCTTTCTTTCTTCTCGGGGAACTGATCGAATACGGGAACACGGAAAAGATGTTTGGACAGCCAAAGGACAAGCGGACGGAGGATTATATTACGGGGAGGTTTGGATAATGAGAAGTCGTTTTGACGAACAGCTTGCTACGCTTAACAAGGAGCTTACAAGAATGGGGGCGATGTGTGAGGACGCGATCACCATTGCCTCAAAGGCATTAACTATGGGAGACGCCGCGCTTGCGGATAAAGTTTTATCCCTTGACGGGGAGATCAACCGCATGGAGCGTCAGATAGAAACGCTGTGTCTGAAACTGTTGTTGCAGCAGCAGCCTGTGGCGGGAGATCTGCGGCAGATTTCCGCGGCGCTTAAAATGATCACCGATATGGAACGTATTGGAACCCAGGCGGCGGATATCGCGGAGATCATTACGTTTCTTAACGGCAGGACCGGTGAGGAATGCGGACATATCCGGTCGATGGCGGACGCGGCAAGCCGAATGGTTACGGAGAGCATTGACGCCTTCGTAAATCAGGACGTGAAACTGGCGGGTGCGGCGATCGACCATGACGATGTGGTTGACGATCTGTTTTTACAGGTAAAATCGTCCCTGATCCGGCTGATCGGGGAAAAATCCACAGACGGAGGATACGCGCTGGATCTTCTGATGATCGCCAAATATTTTGAGCGTATCGGGGATCACGCGGTGAATATCGCGGAGTGGGTTGTTTTTTCGGTAACGGGCGTTCATAAAGAACTGAGTGATTTTTAGGAGAAATTTTATGGTGATATGGTGTGTAGAAGACGATGAGAGTATTCGGGATATCGAGGTGTATACGCTTCATTCCACGGATTTTGAGGCGGAGGGATTTGCCGACGGAAAAACGTTCAGAAAGGCTCTTGACACAAGTAAGCCGGATCTGATCATACTTGATATCATGCTGCCGGGAGAGGACGGCGTGGAACTGTTGAAATTTTTAAAAGACAATCCGGACACATGCCATATCCCCGTCATCATGGCAACGGCAAAAGGCATGGAATACGATAAGATCCAGAGTCTTGATCTGGGGGCGGACGATTATCTTGTGAAGCCTTTCGGAATGATGGAAATGGTTTCCCGTGTGAAAGCCGTGCTGCGCAGATGTAATTCCCCGGAAGCGGGACATGTTTTGAAAGCGGGCGGACTTATCGTTAATTTGGACGAACATACGGTTATTGCCGAAGGCGAAAGATTACAGCTTACTTTAAAGGAGTTTGAACTGCTCCGGCTGTTTCTTTCCCATCCCGGTATGGCGTTTACACGCGACCGGCTGTTTAATGATATCTGGGGCACCGATTATGTCAGTGAAACGAGAACCGTTGATATGCATATCCGCACGCTGCGCGCAAAACTTGGAAATTACGGCAGAATGATCGAAACGGTGCGCGGCGTGGGATACCGATTTGAGGTGCAGAAATGACAAAAAAGATTTTTAAGTCGATCATGGTTGTGGCGGGAGCCGTTCTTGCGGCAAGCCTTGTCATTATCATGGGTTGTCTTTACGATTATTTTAGCGATCTTCAAAAGAAACAGCTGGAAGATGAATTATCCCTGGCTGCCGCTGCCGTTGAAAGGAATGGCGTGGAATATCTTGAAGAATTACGATCCAGCGGGTATCGTCTGACTTGGGTTGCCAAAGACGGCGAGGTTTTGTATGACACGCAGTCCGATGGGAAAACCATGGAAAATCATGGGGACAGGGAAGAGATACGGCAGGCAATGCAGAGCGAGGAAGGGAAAAGTTACCGCTATTCCACGACGCTTTTAGAAAAAACGTTTTATTACGCGAGGAGGATTAAAGACGGTTCGGTGCTGAGGATTTCCGTGAACAGGTTCACGGTATGGGGGCTTGTACTGGGAATGTTGCAGCCGATCCTTGCCGTGCTTGCCGCGGCGCTCGTTTTGTCCGCGATATTGGCAGGACGGATTTCCAGACGCATTATGGAACCGTTAAACAGGCTGGATCTGGAAAAACCTTTGGAGAATGATACCTATGAGGAACTGGCGCCGTTATTGAACCGTATCAATAAGCAACACCGCCAGATTGATATGCAGTTATCGGAACTTCAGAGAAAGAACGACGAATTTGCGCAGATCACGGACAGCATGACGGAGGGACTTGTACTTTTGAATGAAAAAAATATCATTCTGAGTATCAATCCCGCCGCGCTAAAACTGTTTCATGCGGAATATTCCTGCCTGAATAAGGATTTTCTGACAATCGAGCGGAGCCATGATGTAAGTCATGCGGTACAGAACGCGTTTTCAATGGGGCACAGCGAAATCCATGTGGAGCGTGAGGGAAAAGAATATCAGTTTCACATAAGCCGTATTGAGTCGGACGGCTCGGTGGTCGGAGCGGTGGTGCTTATTTTTGATCGGACGGAAGCGGCGTATGCCGAGCGGAACAGGCGGGAGTTTACGGCGAATGTATCCCATGAGCTGAAAACGCCGTTGCAATCCATAATGGGAAGCGCCGAGCTGATGGAAAACGGTCTGGTAAAGCCGGAGGATATGCCGCGTTTTGTAGGACGTATCCGTACCGAGGCAGAACGGCTTGTTACGCTGATCGAGGATATTATCCGTTTATCAAGGCTGGACGAAGGAGGCGATATGCCTTTTGAGGAAGTCGATCTGTATGAAGCTGCAGCGGAGGCTGCCGCAGAGCTGGAAGACGCAGCGGCGGCAAAAGATGTTAAAATCACCGTGACGGGTGAAAAGGTTATTATAAGAGGAGTACGAAGGCTTCTGGCGGAAATCCTATTTAATCTCTGTGATAATGCCGTCAAGTACAATAAAGAAGGGGGAACGGTAGAAATTTCCGTAAGCGGACAGGAAAAGAGCGCGGAGGTTTCCGTAAGGGATTCGGGGATCGGCATCGCGCCGGAACATCAGGCAAGGGTATTTGAGCGGTTTTACCGGGTGGATAAAAGCCGTTCCAAAGAATCCGGAGGAACCGGGCTGGGTCTTTCTATTGTAAAGCACGCCGTGCAGTATATGAATGGTAAGATTGATTTGCAGAGCAGTCCGGGGGAAGGAACGACGGTACGGGTCAGTTTCCGGAAAGGACTTGAGGATCCGGAAACGGCTGTATCGAATACTCAATGATGACCTTCACCATGATGACCGGACTGGTGATGACCCTCATTATTTCCTCCGTGGCTGTGTTCTTCAATCTGTGTGCAGCCTGCCACTCCGCAATTATGGTATGCATGACCGTCATCTGAACTGTGAGGGTAACAAAACTCACCGTTATGCATATGTGTTCCTGTTTCCGTACACTCTGCTATACTGCATACACTATGGCTATGTTCGCCAGTCTGTATGCAGTCCGGAACATCACAAGTAAACGTTACTTCCTTTGTCTGATCCACATTCTTAATCTCTACCTGTTGTGTATCCTTAACCGCCACTGTGGCTGTATCTTTCCCACCTGCTGAAGCTATGCCGCCTGATACCATCGCAATCACCGCAAATACAACAGTCAATAATGTCTTTTTCAACTTTATCTTTCCTCTCATTCTTATTTGCTGAATAATCGTTTTTGAAATATAAAGTATTGTAACATGGCATTTCCACTCTGGTCAACCCTGCGCTCCCAGAAACTATCCTGCGATTTCTCGTCATAAAGGCTTGTTCCTTTACCGTTCTGATAGCCTGCGTACCAGCTTTCTCCACGATATTCTTCTTTTGCCGCTCCGATATACTTAACGCAATAACACCCTCCACAAGAAGCTGTCCAAGGATTATAGCAGTTAAAATCTTTCTGTAAATAATCCAAAACCCATTCTTCATATTCGGGATCGTTTTTCATTGCCTCAAAACCTGCTTCTGAAATATTGATTGATATGGTGTCCTGCATACGGGACGGGT
>JAMPBI010000113.1 GCA_023666775.1 Alistipes sp.
TTTAAGAAGGAAGAAGTTTACCGCATTATTATTGGAAGTTCCAATATGACGAGTGCGGCGCTCACCAGCAATAAAGAATGGAATACGAAAATTGTATCGACAGAGCATGGTGAAGTTGCAAAAGAATTGATCGTGGAATTTGAGCAATTGTGGGAGTCCGAATATTCACTTGAATATGATGTTTTCTTTGAAAACTATAAAGAACGTTATCAGATTATAAAGAAACAGAGGGAAATAGCTAAAAAAGACAGCGTTCCGTCAATTGAAAAATATAAACTTCAGCCGAACGATATGCAGGTTGGCTTTATTTCCAATTTGAGAAAGATTATTGCGTCCGGAGAGGAAAGAGGATTGCTTATTTCTGCAACGGGAACAGGAAAGACATACGCTTCCGCATTTGCAATGAGGGAATTAGGTTTTAGGCGTGTTTTGTTTCTTGTTCATAGAGGACAGTTGGCGAGGCAGACGAAGAAGTCGTATGAAAGGGTATTTGGAGAGCAGGTTTCCATGGGGCTTGTGGGAGCAGGATACCATGAATATGATAAAGATTTTATCTTTGCTACCGTGCAGACATTAAATAGAGAGGAACATCTTATGAAATATGCGCCGGACGCGTTTGACTGTATTATTTTAGACGAAGCGCACCACAGTTCGGCAGGTATTTACCAAAAGATAATGGACTATTTTACGCCAAAGTTTTGGCTTGGAATGACGGCTACGCCGGATAAACGTGATGATACCGGAGAGCATGGAAATATCTATGCGATTTTTCATTATCAGATTGCATATGAAATTCGATTACAACAGGCAATGGAAGAAAATATGCTTTGTCCGTTTCATTATTTTGGGATTAATGATATTTTTGTGACGGAAAGTAAGACAAGCAGTCTGGCTGCAAAAGATTTTAACAAACTGGTTAGCGATGAACGGGTAAGGCATATCATTCAGCAGGCAGAGTATTACGGTTACAGCGGGGAACGTGTTAAAGGTCTGATTTTCTGTAGCAGAGTGGAAGAGACAAAGGAGTTGTCGAAAAAATTTAACGAATTGGGATATCGAACGATTGCTTTAAACGGAGACGCGTCCGAGGCAGAACGTACAGAAGCATTTGAGCGGCTGGCGATGAATGAAGATGATGCGATAGGCGAAAGACAACCGTTAGATTATATATTTTCGGTGGAAATATTAAATGAGGGCGTTGATATTGTGGAGGTTAATCAGGTTATTATGCTGCGCCCGACGGAGTCGCCGATTGTGTTTATACAACAGCTTGGCAGGGGACTTCGGAAGGCGGAAGGAAAAGAATATGTTGTTATTTTAGATTTTATCGGCAATTATACGAATAATTTTATGATACCGATTGCGTTGTCCGGCGACCGTACATATAACGCCGATACAATCCGAAAATATGTGATTAGCGGCAATAGCACGATACCGGGGGCTTCAACAATACATTTTGACGAGGTGGCAAAGGACAAGATATTTCGGTCAATTGATAAGATACGCGGTATAAGGTCGATAATCAGGGACAGCTACATAACCTTAAAAAATCGGATCGGACGCACGCCTTATCTTTTGGATTTCTATGAAAACGGTGAAATTGACCCGCTTGTCATTATAAAGGAGTATAAGACATATTTTACCTTTCTTGAAGCGATGGAAAAAGGCGATTATGTTAATGCGTTTACGGAGCAGGAAAAATTAACGTTAGAGTATTTATCAAAGACCGTTTTAAGCGGAGCAAGACCACATGAATTGGAAATATTAAAAACAATATTATCGGAGGACAGTGTTGAGATCGGTAATATACAGAAACGCTTTTCGGAAAAATATGGTTATGATTTTAAACTTTCGTCTGTCGAGAACGCGATAAATGTATTGCAGGGACATTTTGTGAGTAAAGATGAAGAGTATCAGAAGTTTTCCCATATGGATTTATTAAAATATGACAAGGAAAAATCCATTCAAAGAATGGAAAGTTTTTCAGAACGTCTTACGCATATGGAGTTTAACAGACAGATTAAGGATATTGTTTCGGTTGGGTTATGCAGATACAAGGATAAATATATGCGACACGAGGGCAATGAAACACCGTTTGTTTTGTATGAGAAATATTCCAGACGTGATGTGAGCCTTCTTATGAATTGCGGAAAAGACCTTTCTGCCATTATGTTCGGCATGAAGCGGATCGGTGATGATGTATTTATTTTTGTTACATACCACAAAGAGCAGGCGGGCGACGAGAAAAATTATGTGGACGGAAAGCCGGATTATGCAGACGCTTTTGACGATAATGTAACATTTCGGTGGGACTCGCAGATGGGAAAAGGAATAAACAGTTCTTATATGAGTGATGTTATAACGGCGCCGAGAAAGCATTTGTTTGTGAAGAAAAGCGACGTAGAAGGAAATTTCTATTATATGGGTCAGTTTGATATTATAAATATGAAAGAAGCGCAAAAGGAAAATAATAAAGGAAAAAAGGAAGTTATTACGAAAGTTCAGGTGAAAATGCGTCATGCGGTAAGAGACGATTTATTACGGTATCTGCAAAGTAACATTTCATTGGAGGAAGAGGTAGTATGAAAACAGTTCGAGTGGTAGCGGCAATTATTTGCGACGATATGAATAAACCGGCTAAAATTTTCGCTACTGCGAGAGGGTACGGTGAATTTAAGGGACAGTGGGAATTTCCGGGAGGGAAAATAGAAGAAGGCGAGACGCCGAAAGAAGCCCTTAAAAGAGAAATCAGAGAAGAGCTTGAAGTAGAAATAGAGGTTGGAAATTTGATTGAAACGATTGAATATGATTATCCTTCCTTTCATCTTTCCATGGATTGTTTTTGGGCGCATGTAAATTCCGGAAAATTATTTCTTAAAGAGGCGGAAGCTGCCAAGTGGCTTACGAAAAAGGAATTATATGATGTGGAATGGCTGCCTGCGGACCTTACGCTGATAGATTTGATTGAAAAAGAAATGCGCTGATCATGCATTCGCCACCCCACCCCCCACCAAATATATACAAGAAGGAACGAACCAAATTATGACACCCAAAGAACTATTAAAAACATATTTCGGATACGACGCGTTCCGAAACGGACAGGAAGACATCATTCAATCGATTTTGGCAGGGAGGGACGCGCTGGCGGTCATGCCTACGGGCGCGGGAAAGTCGCTGTGCTATCAGGTGCCGGCGCTGCTTCTTCCGGGTATTACTCTTGTGATATCGCCTCTGATATCTCTTATGCAGGACCAGGTGAAATCGTTAAACGAAGCCGGTATTCATGCTGCGTACATCAATTCATCATTAACCGAAACCCAGATATCCAAAGCGCTCAGCCGTGCCTTGGACGGCGTGTACAAAATCATTTATGTGGCGCCGGAGAGGCTGGAAAGCGCGGAGTTTATGCGGTTTGCGTTAAATAAAACCATTTCCATGGTCACGGTGGACGAAGCCCATTGCATTTCCCAGTGGGGGCAGGATTTCAGACCGAGTTACTTAAAGATTGTTGAGTTTATCGAACGGCTGCCCGAAAGACCGGTTATCAGCGCGTTTACGGCGACGGCTACCGAAGAAGTGAAAGCCGATATTGAGTGTATTTTGAAATTAGACCGTCCCAATGTGGTAGTGACGGGATTTGACAGGGAAAATCTGTATTACAGCGTGGAGCATGTCGCGGGAAAACAAAAAGACGCGTTTATTCTGAATTATGTTGAAAAACACCGGGAGGAGAGCGGGATCATTTACTGCGCGACGAGGAAAAACGTGGACATGCTGTATGAGCAGTTGTTTAAGAGAGGCGTTTCGGTGACGCGGTATCACGCGGGGATCGACAATGAGACGCGTAAAAATAATCAGGAAGATTTTATTTATGACAGGGCTCAGGTGGTCGTGGCAACCAACGCTTTCGGCATGGGGATCGACAAGTCCAATGTACGGTATGTGATCCACTACAATATGCCCCAGAGCATGGAGAATTATTATCAGGAGGCGGGGCGCGCAGGACGTGACGGCGGAAACGCGCGGTGTATTCTGCTGTTTTCACCGCAGGACGTGATGATTGACCGTTTTCTTCTGGATAAAAAGGAATTTGAGGGCACGGAAACGGAGGATCTGGAAGCGGTAAGGCAGCGTGATATCCACCGGCTCCACGTTATGGAAGGATATTGTAAAACCACGTCCTGTCTTAGAAATTATATTCTGGAATATTTTGGCGAGAAAACAAATGGCGCTTGCGATAACTGCGGGAACTGCCACCGTCAGTTTTCCGAGGTTGACATGACGGAGGACGCGAAACAGGTGATCAACTGCCTTGCGGAGACGAGAGGACGATACGGGCAGAATATTGTGATCGGAACGCTGCTTGGCGCGAACCGCGCGCGGTTGAGAGAAGTGGGCGCGGATACATATAAATCCTACGGCGTTTTGGGTGACAGGAGTGAAAACGAGATCCGCCTTTTGCTCAACCAGATGATTTTGGAGGGTTATGTCATTCAGACGGACGGCGAGTACAGCGTTCTCCGTATCGGAGATATCAGCCGCTTAAAGGACGGAAGCGCCCGCGTGGTGGTGAGAAAGTTTGAAGAACGGGAGAGGGAACGCGGCAGCAGGCAGAAGAAGACGAGAAGCACGGATCCTCTTACGAGCGCGGGTTACAGGCTGTTTGACAGGCTTCGGAGTCTCCGGCTTTCCATCGCGAAGGAGGAGGCGGTTCCGCCGTATATTATTTTCAGCGACAAAACGCTGATCGACATGTGCGCGAAACTTCCGAAAGATAAGCGGGATATGCTTTCGGTTTCGGGCGTTGCGGAGCGCAAATATAACCGGTACGGTCAGAGGTTTCTTGACGAGATAGCGGAGTTTGTCAGGGAGGAGCGGTAAAACGGGCAAAAGTCGGCTAAGTTCCTTTTGAAATATGCCGTCCGATATGGTATAATGATTATGATTACTTTTTGGGAGCATTTTGTCAAAATATGGGTATAAAGGAATGTGCTGTAACAAAAGGAGGAATGAATGTGGTAATCAAGAAGCGAAGAAGGATCATACTGATCAGTTTTGCGGTTCTGGCGGTAGTGAGTATTATCATGTTTGGAGTTGCTTCGGTGTATATAGCCGCGAAAAGCGATGACGCGATCAGCCGGGTGGGCGAGATCTATACCAATTCCATGGCGGAGCAGGTAAGGCAGAAGTTTGACGCGGTAGTCAATATGCAGATTTCCCAGTTGAAAGGGATTACGGAAACATTTGCGCCTGAGGAAGCGGTATATGGCAGGGAAATGTTTGAAGAACTTGCGGAGTGCGCCAAAGTCCGTAATTTTACATATCTGGGACTTTATACGAAAGAGGGGGAATGTGAGGTTGTTTACGGGCAGCAGTTGGATTATACGGATAAAGACGCGGTTTACAACGTGCTGCGGGACAGCAGGCAGTGCGTGTTTTCCGGTTATGATCCCAAGGGGGAGAGAATGCTGTGCCTGATCGTCAACGCGAAGTATCCGATGAAGAACGGGAAAACCAGCGCGGCGATGGTTGCGGCTCTGCCTATGGACTATCTGGAAAGTGTGCTGGATCTGACGGACGAAAATACAGGAATGTATTCTTTTATCATTCGCAGGGACGGTTCTTTTGTCGTGAGGAATACGGAAGAAGAAAATTATTTCGACCGTCTTTTGGAGAAACTCTCCAAAGAAGGAAGCGCCGCTTCGGCGGAGGAATATGTAGAAGATTTACAGCACGCCCTTAATGAGAACCTTGTGTATTCCAATATAATGGAAACCGACAACGGGCATGTGTATATGTTATGCGCGGGGCTGCCGTCTTCGGAATGGTATCTGATGTCGGTTATGCCGTTTGGTACGCTGGATACGATCATCAACGATCTGAACAGCCAGCGCCAGATGATCATATTGGGGGCGGCGTTTGTTATCCTTTTGGGGATCGTTTTCATTTTCTTTCTGTATTACCGGTTATCCCGGCAGCAGCTTCAGGATTTGGAAAGGGCGAAACAGGAGGCGGTTGAAGCGAATAAAGCCAAGAGCGAGTTCCTTTCCAGCATGAGCCACGATATCCGTACACCGATGAACGGTATTGTGGGAATGACGGCGATCGCGCTGGCAAATATCGACGATAAGGCAAGAGTGAAGGAGTGTCTTGGAAAGATAACGCTGTCCAGCAAACATTTGCTGGGGCTGATCAACGACGTGCTGGATATGTCCAAGATCGAGAGCGGTAAGCTGACGCTGAATATGGATCAGATTTCTCTGCGGGAGACGATGGAGAGCATTGTAAATATCATTCAGCCGCAGATAAAGGCGAGGCAGCAGCATTTTGATATTTTTATCCGGAAGATCCGGACGGAAGACGTATATTGCGACAGCGTGCGCCTGAACCAGGTGCTGATCAATCTGTTGTCCAACTCGATAAAGTTTACGCCGGAAGGCGGCGTCATCAATGTTTTTCTGGAGCAGGAAGACTCTCCGAAAGGGGAGGATTTTATCCGGTGCCATTTCCGGGTAAAGGATAACGGTATCGGCATGACGCCCGAGTTTCAGCAGCAGATTTTTGATACGTTCACGAGGGAAAGAAAGTTGCAGGTTGACAAGACGGAAGGAACCGGTCTTGGAATGGCGATAACAAAAGCAATCGTGGATACCATGAACGGTACCATTGAACTGCACAGCGAGCCGGAAAAGGGCAGCGAGTTCCACATCACTTTGGATCTGGAGAGAGCGAAGACGAAGGAAGGGGATATGCTTCTTCCGCCATGGAAAATGTTGGTGGTAGATAATAATGAGGATCTTTGTCAGAGCGCCGTTTCTTCCTTAAAAGAACTCGGTATTGAGGCGCAGTGGGCAACGGACAGTAAAACGGCGGTGGAAATGGTAAAAAACCACCATGAGAAACAGGACGATTACGAGATTGTCCTGCTAGACTGGAAAATGCCGGATATGGACGGTCT
>JAMPBI010000114.1 GCA_023666775.1 Alistipes sp.
CAGCGGGCTTCCTCCTCCCCACCATCCTCCACACTTCCCGAAAAGAAAAAGGAAGAAAGTGCCTGAAAACACCGTATTTATGGGCTTTTATAGAGATTGAGGGGATGAAGAAAATACCCGAAAGAGAAAAGGAAAGAGGATTAGAATTATTGGCTGGTGGGGCTTTAGGGTGGAGGGGAGGAGGAAGAGGAGGAAAAGAGTCTCACTGGGGGATCCAGCAAGGCTCTCGTTACTGCTTATCTTCTCTTCCTCTCAAGAAAAATTAAAATTTGCGGGGAGGAAAAATTTGTTCTGCAAGAACATATCCGCTACTCGAACTCAATCGTCCCCGGCGGTTTACTCGTCAGATCATAAAACACCCGGTTTACTCCCCGCACTTCATTAATGATCCTGCTCATAACCGTCTGCAGCACCGCAAACGGGATTTCCGCCGCCTCCGCCGTCATGAAATCAATCGTATTGACCGCGCGCAGCGCGACCGCGTAATCATAAGTTCTCTCATCGCCCATGACGCCTACGGAACGCATATTGGTCAGCGCCGCGAAATACTGTCCGACAGTTTTGTCAAGACCGGCTTTCGCGATCTCCTCCCTGTAAATCGCGTCCGCGTCCTGCACGATCCGGACCTTGTCCGCGGTAACCTCGCCGATGATACGGATTCCAAGCCCCGGTCCCGGAAACGGCTGACGGAAAACCAGTTTTTCCGGTATGCCAAGTTCCAGACCTGCCTTGCGCACCTCGTCCTTAAACAGATCGCGGAGCGGTTCAATGATTTCTTTAAAGTCCACACAGTCAGGAAGACCGCCCACATTGTGGTGGGATTTGATGACTGCCGACTCGCCGCCAAGACCGCTCTCCACCACGTCAGGGTAGATCGTTCCCTGAACCAGATAGTCCACGGCGCCGATTTTCTTTGCCTCTTCCTCAAAAACACGGATAAATTCTTCGCCGATGATCTTGCGCTTCTGCTCCGGTTCCGTAACTCCCGCCAATTTGCCGTAATAACGCTCCTGAGCATTGACGCGGATAAAATTCAGCTCATACGGTCCTTCCGGTCCGAATACCGCCTCAACCTCGTCGCCTTCGTCCTTGCGGAGCAGGCCATGGTCCACAAACACACAGGTCAGCTGATTACCAATTGCCTTGGAAAGAAGAACTGCCGCCACCGAAGAATCAACGCCGCCGGATAAAGCGCACAGCACCTTGCCGTTTCCAATCTTATCACGGAGCGCTTTAACGGAATTTTCCACAAAAGAATCCATCTTCCAATCGCCTGCGCAGCCGCAGATTTCCAGCACAAAATTGGAAAGCATTTTCGTTCCTTCCTGCGTGTGAAGCACTTCCGGGTGGAACTGGATCGCGTATAAATTTTTGTCTTTATTCTGCGCAGCCGCAACCGGACAGTCCGCCGTGTGGGCAATAATCTCAAACCCCGGCGCAATTTCCGAAATATAATCATTGTGGCTCATCCAGCAGATCGTTGTCGGTGAAACGCCGGAAAACAGCTTGGATTTCGTATCCACCGAAACTTCTATCTTGCCGTATTCCCTCACAGGCGCTTTCTCCACCTTACCGCCAAGGACAAACTGCATAAGCTGCGCGCCATAGCAGAGTCCCAGAACGGGGATCCCCATCTGAAACAATTCCTCCGTACACGTCGGCGACTCCTTCTCATAACAACTGTTCGGACCGCCCGTGAGAATGATCCCCTTCGGATTCATCGCCTTGATTTTGGCAAGATCCGTCTTGTAGGAATATATTTCACAGTAAACATTACACTCTCTGACGCGCCTCGCAACCAACTGGTTGTACTGACCGCCAAAGTCGATAACGACTACCAATTCTCTATCCACAATGATTTCCTCCGTTTACCTACTTATCCCCGGAAGGCATATCCGAAGCCGTTCCGGTATTTCCATTTTCATTACCGTTTCCGTCCGCTGCCAGCTTTCCTCCGAGGAAACCTGCTAAAACAGACTGCAGATCCACGCCGGTTGACTCCTTGAGGCCGTCCGTCACCTGAGTTACGGTTCCCATGATATCCTTCATCAATTTTGCGGAATTACCGTCGCCGTACATGGTGATCTTCTCAACCTTGGAAAGCGGTTCCGCCGCGTTGCGGACAACCTCCGGAAGCGCGTTAAAATACATTTCAAGAACGGCAGCCTGACCCATCTTCGCCATAGCCTCCGCTTTCTTTTCAATACCTTCCGCCTCAGCCAGTGCCCTTGCCTTAATTGCCTCGGCTTCCGCCATACCCTTGATCCGGATACCTTCCGCTTCCTGCTCCTTTGCGTAACGCTCGGCTTCCGCCTGGGCTTTAAGAGCCTCCGCCTCCTGCTGCGTCTCATACTTCTTAGCTTCCGCGTCCCTCTGTCTCTGGTAAAGTTCCGCGTCCGCCTCCTGCTGGCGGGCAAATTTTTCGGCTTCCGCTTTCTTCTTAATTTGAGCGTCCAGCGCCTTCTCTGTAACTTCCGCCTCTTTCTGTTTTAAGAGGATTTCCTTCTCCTGCTTGGCAATATTCGCGTCCGCCGTCTTGATTTCAATCGACTTACGCTGTTCCTCTTCCTGTATCTTGTAGGCAGCGTCCGCCTCGGCACGCTTAACGTCCGATTCCTTGGTCAGCTCCGCCTTCTTGATTGCAAGGTCGTTGTTCATCTTGGCAATCTCAGTCTCGGCATTGATCTGCGCCTGATTGGACTCCATCTTCGCCTCTGCCTGCGCCTTGGCGATTTCCTTCTCACTGATTGCGCGGGAAATAGCCGCGTTTTTCTGGATCTTAACAATATTATCTACACCAAGGTTCTCGATAACGCCGTTGGAATCAACGAAATTCTGCACATTGAAGCTGACGATATCAAGACCCATTGCCGCAAGATCCGGTTCCGCGTTTTCCTTGACCAGCATCGCGAACTTCTGGCGGTCCGAAACCATTTCCTCAAGGTTCATCTTACCTACGATCTCACGCATATTACCTTCGAGAACTTCCCTGGCAACCTGCGCGATATACTCAACTTTCTTATTCAAAAAATTCTGCGCCGCCAGATTGAGCTTATCCGGCTCCGCGCTGATTTTAACGTTTACCGCCGCGTCCACACGGATATTGATATAATCCGCCGTCGGAACCGCGCTGGACGTTTTCACGTCAATAGGGATCAACTGCAATTTCAGTTCGTCCTTCTTTTCAAAGAACGGAATTTTCACACCCGCTTTACCGATCAGAACTTTCGGTCGCTTACGAAGACCCGAAATGATGTAAGCCGTGTCCGGTGAAGCCTTGACGTAACCGCTCAGCATGAAAATAATGACAACAAGTAAAATAATACCTCCGATAATAAGTTCCATACCCTTTTTCCTCCCTTGCGTACACTTGGAAACCGCGGCGTGAAAACAGCGCGGCAATTTCCCGTTACTTTTATAAAATATGTTCCCCAAAACTATAACATTCTTATCTTTCCAAATACGCCGTCAATCCTGCCAAGCGCCTCATTGAAGCTGCCCTCCGTCATCACGCCGGTCACAACCGCAAATTCGCCCGTCACACCGTCAAGCTCCACCAGCCGTACTTTGCCAAACGCCGCCTCAACCTCTGACAGCATTTGGTTCTTATCCCCCTTGATCCTTACATAAAATCGGTATTCCGCCGAATTACCGTCGGAAAGCTCCAGCTTCTCCCTGCTCCAGAACGTCATGATACTTGTCCCGAGATGTTTCGCGCAGTCGATAATATCCGTCACAACCGCGCTTGCCGTCGGAAGTTTTCCGGCGCCCGCGCCGATAAACGTTATGTCGCCTACCATATTTCCCACAAGATGGATACCGTTAATGACGCCGTTTACCGGATAAAGTGCGTGATCCGGCGAAATCATGAACGGAGCCACAATGGCGTAAATGCTGTCGTCGTCCGTTTTCCTGCTCATTCCGAGAAGTTTGATGGAACGCCCGAGTTTTTCCGCGTATTTAAAATCCATATCCGTGATCTTCGTGATACCTTCCGTATGGATATCCTCAAAATCTACCTGAAAGCCAAACGCCAGCGAAGAAAGAATGGCAATCTTGCGGCAGGCGTCAAATCCTTCGATATCCGCTTCCGGATTGCGCTCCGCGTAACCCTTTTCCTGCGCGTCCTTTAACACATCGTCAAACGCGAGACCTTCCTTGTCCATTTTCGTTAAAATGTAATTCGTTGTTCCGTTCAGAATACCGGAAATCTCCTTGATCTCGTCTGCCGTAAGAGACTGGTTCATCGGGCGTATGATCGGAATACCGCCGCCCACGCTTGCCTCAAAAAGAAAGTTCAGACGGTTATCCCTCGCGATCTCAAGCAGTTCCGCGCCGTGCTTCGCAACCAGCGCTTTGTTGGAGGTGACAACGCTTTTACCGCTAAGAAGCGCTTTCTTCACAAATGTGTAAGCCGGATCCACGCCGCCCATCACTTCCACGACCACATCGACCTCCGGATCGTCCAGAATGATATTCACATCATGCACGATTTTCTTCTGGATCGGATCTTCCGGAAAATCCCTGAGATCCAGAACATATTTGATGTTGATTTCCTTTCCCGCCTTCTTATTGATCGACTCCTGATTGGTTTCAATGACTTCCACCACTCCCGAGCCTACCGTACCATAACCTAAAATTCCTACGTTTACCATTTTCCTATCCTTTCCTTACTCGCGGGACAAAATCTTCAGATAATGCACGCCGCATAAATGTTCTATTTCCTCGATCATGCTGGAGGAATCCCCCGTTTCACTGAGAATATCCACACTCAGAGTCAGCGAGGCAATCCCGTTGATGGGAATTGTCTGATGGATCGTCAACACGTTTGCCTTATAATCGGCAATCTTGCCAAGCACCCGGGATAAGAGTCCCGGCTCGTCGTCCACCTGTATGACAAATGTGATCGTTTTTCCCTTTACATTATCGCGGAACGGAAAAATATCCTCTTTATATTTGTAAAAAGAACTGCGGGAAAGTCCTACCTGCTCCGTCGCGTCCCAGACCGTCATTCCTCTGTTGGTTTCAAGGAGGCGCTTCGCTTCCACCACTTTAATAAGTACCTCCGGCAGCGCTTTTTTCTTTACCACATAATAATTATCTTTTTCCTGCATAAAAAGCTCTTTTCCTGTTTAAAAATAATAACGGAATGTTTTTCCATGAAAAACAAATGTTTTCTCCACAAAGAATTTTAACATAATTTACCTTGGATTGCAAGGCAGCGTTTTTCCGACAATCCGGTTGACATTTATGTACCATGGTGATATAATTTGGGTATACAAATGTCAACCAATATTTGTTATTTTAAAGAAAGGAGATACAGGATATATGAAGGAACAGCCAAATTTATCAGAAGCCGAATGGAAGATCCTGTCCACGCTGTGGGAACATGATTTTCTTACGATCACACAGCTTGTCGCCGAACTCAAAACCGAAACAAACTGGAGCAAAAGCACCGTTATCACCCTGCTGAAACGCATGGAAGAAAAACGCGCCGTGGCATACATACAGGGAGAACGCGCCAAAAAATACTACGCGCTTATCAAACGCGAAAATGTCGCGATCCCCGAAACGAAATCCTTTTTGAAACGTCTGTACAACGGGAGCCTCGGATTAATGATAAACTCCATGATCGAGCAGGACGCGCTGACCGACAGGGAGCGGAACGAATTATATGATATCTTGAAAAAAGCGGAGGATAAGAAGAAATGACCGAATTTATCATCACATCGACCATGATCATCTTAATCGTTCTCATTTTGCGGGTCGCGTTGAGAAACCATGTCAGCCATTGCTGTATTTATGCGCTCTGGCTGATGGTTGTCCTGCGCCTTGCCATACCCGTAACATTTATCCACAGCCCTTTAAGCGTCCTGAATTACATTAATCGCGAAACTCTAACCGGTCTGTCCGATACGTCTCCTGCCCCAAAGTCCGACTTCGACAATACCCTCACGGACACAGATCTTCCCGGACAATCCGAACCGGCTTTTGATATGCCCGAGAATAACTTTGTTCCCGCCGCTTATAATCCTGCCAATGAAGAAAGAAACGCCCCCGAAAATATTCCGTCCGTAACCGATAGAGCCTTCCCGTTCAAAACCTTCCTGCTTTCCGTATGGATTTTAGGTTGTGTGATCCTCGGAAGTTTCTTTACGGCGGTAAATTTTCGATTTCATCATAAACTCGTCAGGTCGAGACGTCTGCTGGAGCAATACACAACCGAAAAAATAAACGTATACCTTGTAGAGGACTTAAATTCGCCATGTATTTTCGGGCTGTTCCGCCCGGCGGTATACTTAAACGCCAAGGCATTGGAGAACCCTAAAAACACGGAATATGTACTGGCACACGAACTATGCCACCTTCGCCACGGCGATTTATTCTGGTCGTTCGTCCGCTGCCTGCTTACGGTTCTTTACTGGTTCCACCCTCTTGTCTGGTGCGCTGCAATTCTTTCCAAAAGAGACTGTGAGTACGCCTGCGATGAGAGCGTACTCCTGCAATATGAACGTACTTCCTCCGCCGGGAAAGAATTTCACGCGATCCGCACCGAATACGGCAGCGCGCTTCTTTCCTTAATTCCTCAAAAAACGTTTTCGTCTTTCGGTATCGCGTCTACCTCCATGACCTCCCGAAAGAAACTGTTAAAGCTGCGTATCCGTTATATCGCACAAAAACCGGAAACAAGACTTGCTGCCGTTATCGTTCTGATCGCCGCGTCCCTGCTTGCGATCGGCTGTACGCTCACCTCACCGGATAACAATGGTTCAACTGACACAGACGAAACGCCGACCGAACCAATATCCGAAAACCAAACATCGGACGGAGATTTTCCCGAAATGGCAAAGCACCCGGGAGACGTCATCTATACCGCCCCGTTTTCCGGCAAAACGCTACAGGTCGTCATGACCGAAGCGTA
>JAMPBI010000115.1 GCA_023666775.1 Alistipes sp.
TGATGGCGTTGCCGAAAAATTTCGGTTACAATATGTCCATTCTGATCTTAGTGTTTGTCGTGCTTGGCGGAATAGGAAATATCAGGGGATCGGTTATTTCGGCGGTGATCCTGACGCTTCTGCCGGAACTTCTGAGAGGATTGAACGATTACCGTATGCTGATCTATTCCGTTGTTCTGATCGCGATGATGTTGTTTAACTGGGCGCCGGCATGCGTTGCGTGGAGAAAGAAGTTTTTTGGCAGGATTGGAAAGAAAAAGACCGCAAAGGAGGCTGTGTGATATGGCAATGTTGGAAGTTAAGAATTTAGGCATTTCCTTTGGCGGACTCCGCGCGGTGGACGAATTTTATATTAAGATCGAAGAGGGACAGCTGTACGGTCTGATCGGACCGAACGGCGCGGGTAAGACTACGATCTTTAATCTTTTGACGGGAGTTTACAAACCGACGGACGGTTCGATCCATCTTGACGGAAAAGATATTACGAGGAAGCGGACAATCGACATTAACCGTGCCGGTATTGCGAGGACGTTCCAGAATATCCGTCTGTTCAAGGAATTAACGGTTGCGGAAAATGTAAAGGTGGGACTTCACAATCATCTGCATTATAGCACCATAGAGGGAATATTCCGTCTTCCGAAATATTACAGGGTTGAAAAACAGATGACGGAGGAAGCGTTGGAACTGCTGAAGGTTTTTGAACTGGACGGGGACGCGGATACGGTCGCGGAAAATCTTCCTTACGGAAAACAGAGAAAATTGGAGATTGCGAGGGCGCTGGCTACGAAACCGAAATTATTGCTGCTGGACGAACCTGCGGCGGGCATGAATCCGAATGAAACGATAGAACTGATGAAAACGATACAGTTTGTGCGGGAACATTTTAAAATGACCATTCTGCTGATCGAACATGATATGAAGCTGGTATCGGGTATCTGTGAGGAACTGACGGTGCTGAATTTCGGAAAGGTTCTGGCGCAGGGCAGGACTGCGGACGTGCTGAACGACCCGGAAGTTATTAAGGCATATCTGGGAGAATAGGAGGAACATATCATGGCAATGCTTGAAATTAAAGATCTGGAAGTATTTTATGGTATGATCCAGGCAATCAAGGGAATTTCGCTGGGGGTAAACCAGGGAGAGGTTATCGCTTTGATCGGTGCAAACGGCGCGGGAAAGACGACGACGCTGCATACGATAACGGGTCTTATTTCGCCAAAAAGCGGCTCGGTTTTGTTTGAAGGCGTGGAGATCACGAAAGTTCCGGCGCATAAGATCGTGTCTATGGGAATGGCCCATGTTCCCGAAGGAAGAAGGGTTTTTGCCAATCTGACGGTTTATCAGAACCTCAAGATGGGCGCTTATACGAGAAAAAATTCCAAGGAAGTGGAAGAAACGCTTGGTATGGTTTATAAAAGATTTCCGAGGCTGGAGGAGAGGAGAAACCAGATCGCGGGAACGCTGTCGGGGGGCGAACAGCAAATGCTTGCCATGGGGCGCGCGCTGATGTCAAAACCGAAGATCATTTTAATGGACGAACCGTCCATGGGGTTATCGCCGATTTTTGTAAACGAGATTTTCAATATCGTGAAAGAAATTTCCGCGGGCGGAACCACGGTTCTTTTAGTGGAGCAGAATGCCAAAAAGGCGTTATCCATCGCCGATAGGGCGTATGTTCTGGAGACGGGGAAAATCGTTCTTGAGGGCAGGGCGGAGGATCTACTGAATAATGATTCGGTTAAGAAAGCATATCTTGGCGAGTAGAATGAAAAATAAGCGGCTGCATGACCGGTGATCGCCCCGCGGGGTGAAAATCGTTATGCCACCGCCCTGATCTTTAATGGAATAGGAACCTGCGTTGCGGTTTCTCTATTTTGTTAATGACCGTAATACATCTGCATCATTTCCTGGAGCTGCGCCATAACTTCCGGGTCTTTCATCAGCGAGATCATTCCGAGGAATATGACGCCGGACAGAAAGATCGCGATACCGCCAAAGGTGATGCCGAGAATGCTGTGCAGATTAAATTTTTCGTTGTTGACCCGTGAGATAATGCCGAGAGTAATGCTGATGATACCCAGTATCACGCCCGAAAAGACGGTGATACACCCGACGATCGCCATAACGCCGATGATAAGGGAAAACAAGGCAAATTTATCCCGGAACAGAGAACTTTGATATTGATTTTCCATAAGTAAACTCCTAAATTCTTTTTGTGGCAGCTTTGCCATATGATATTTCTATTTTATCACAATCCAAACCTTGCGACAATTCCAATAATCAATTATAATAGATATTTGAAAGTTTATAGAAACAGAAGTTGAGGTAGTTATGGATATTATTAAGAAAATAGCGGAAGAATTGAATATCAGGGCGTCGCAGGCGGAGGCGGCGGTAAAATTGATCGACGAGGGGAATACGATTCCTTTTATCGCGCGATACAGAAAGGAAGTTACCGGTTCGTTGAATGACGAGGTCCTCCGTAATCTGGACGAGCGTTTGAAATATCTGCGGGGACTGGAAGAGAGAAAGGAAGCGGTTCTTGCCAGCATTGAGGAGCAGGGGCTTTTGACGGACGAATTAAAAGCGCAGATCTTAAAGGCGGAAACCATGGTGCTGGTGGAAGATTTATACAGACCGTATAAGCCAAAGCGGAGAACAAGGGCAACGGTCGCAAAGGAGAAAGGATTAGAGCCTTTGGCGGATTATATCATGCTACAGATGGCGGGCGAGCCGCTTTCGGTGGCGGCGAAGGCATATCTGTCGGAGGAAAAGGAAGTTCTTACGGTAGAGGACGCTATAAACGACGCGAAAGATATTATCGCGGAACGGATTTCCGACGAGGCGGATTACAGAACGTATATCAGAAATACGACTATGAGAGAAGGAACGCTCACGAGTACGGCAAAGAACAAGGAAGAGCAGAGTGTTTATGAAATGTATTATGAGTTTGAGGAGGGTATCCATAAAATGGCGGGACATCGTGTTCTTGCCATTAACCGCGGTGAAAATGAAAAGGTGCTGACTGTTAAGATTGTCGCGCCGGTTGAGAAAATACGGAATTATCTGGAAAAGAAGATCATTGTCCGGGATAATCCGCACACGGCCTCCCTGCTCAAAGAAACCATAGCGGACAGCTACGAACGTCTTATAGCGCCGGCGATTGAGCGGGAAATCCGCAACGAACTGACGGAACGCGCGGAAGAAGGAGCAATGAAGGTGTTCGGTAAAAACCTGGAACAGATCCTGATGCAGCCGCCGATTGCGGGAAGAGTCGTGCTGGGCTGGGATCCTGCCTTCCGTACAGGCTGTAAACTTGCGGTGGTTGACCCTACCGGAAAAGTGCTTGATACCAAAGTGATCTATCCGACCATGCCGCACAATAAGGTTAGGGAGTCGAAAGAAGAGTTAAAGAAGCTGATCAGGAAATATGACGTTTCTTTGATTTCCGTGGGAAACGGAACGGCGTCCAGAGAGTCGGAGCAGGTTATTGTGGAGCTGTTAAAGGAACTGGATAAGAAAGTAGAGTATATTATTGTAAGCGAGGCGGGAGCTTCGGTGTATTCTGCCAGCAAACTGGCTGCCGAAGAATTTCCGGATTTTGACGTGGCACAGCGGAGCGCGGTTTCCATTGCGAGAAGATTGCAGGATCCACTGGCGGAGCTGGTTAAGATCGATCCGAAATCAATCGGCGTGGGACAGTACCAGCACGATATGAACCAGAAGAAATTATCCGAAACGCTGACCGATGTGGTGGAAGACTGCGTAAATAAGGTAGGAGTGGACCTGAATACGGCGTCCGCTTCCCTGCTGGAGTACATAGCCGGCGTTTCCAAGTCGATCGCCAAAAATATTGTGGATTACAGGGAGACGAACGGAAGATTTACAAACAGAAAACAGCTTTTGAAAGTGGCGAAGCTGGGACCGAAGGCATACGAGCAGTGCGCAGGCTTTATGAGGATACAGAACGGGGATAATCCGTTAGACGCTACCAGCGTCCACCCGGAGAGTTATGAGGCGGCGTCCGGTCTTCTTACCATGCTTGGGTACGACTTGAACTCCATAACAAACGGAGAACTTGCCGGTCTGGCGAAGAAAGTTAAGGATATCAAAAAGACTGCCGAAAAGCTGGGCGTCGGCGAGATCACCCTTACCGATATTGTGAAGGAACTGGAAAAACCGGCGAGAGATCCGAGAGACGAAATGCCGAAGCCTATCCTGCGTACCGACGTTATGGAAATGAAGGATTTGCAGCCGGGCATGGTTCTGAAAGGAACGGTCCGTAATGTTATTGATTTCGGCGTATTCGTGGATATCGGCGTTCATCAGGACGGACTGGTACACATTTCGCAGCTTACCAGGCAGTATGTGAAGCACCCGCTGGACGTGGTCAGCGTCGGCGACGTTGTGGACGTAAAGGTGATGAGTGTGGATCTGAACCGGCAGAGAATACAGCTTACTATGATCATAGAGGAGTAGGACGGGAATATGGTTACATTTCAGGTGTCGATAACAAGTAAAGATATGTTTGATTATAATGTCTATCATAATTACAGGAATTTTCAGGGACTCATCAGTCTGTTTCTGGGAATTGTCATGCTGGCGGTAAGCGTTATGACGATCCGTGCCGACGGCAATATCAGTTATATACTGATCACGGGATTTCTGGGGTTATTTTTTACGGTGATCACGCCGATACGCATTTATTTTAAATCCATACAGCAGGTGAAATTAACGCCGTCGTTTCAGAAACCCATACAATATACCGTATCGGAAGAGGAACTGGTCATTGAACAGGAGGGCGCGAAGGCGGTACTTCCAATGACGGAGATTATCAAGGCGGCCGATACGGGAAAATCGATCGTGTTGTATGTGAGCAGTCTGAGGGCATATATTTTTCCGAAGAGGGAATTGGGAGATTTATTGCCGCAGGTGACGGATATCATTAGAAAATCCGGTATCCGAAAAGTGAAATTGTAGATTTTGTGGGAGATTTTATGCGGGTATTTGAGACGTTTCACCCCGAGGAAACACTGGAACTGGGGAAAAAAACAGGAAAAAATGTGCAGGCGGGTACGGTTATTTCGCTGACCGGGGATCTCGGCGTGGGAAAGACGGTTTTTACACAGGGTTTTGCGCAGGGTCTTGGGATAACCGAGTGCGTCAACAGTCCGACGTTTACGATCGTACAGGTGTATGACGGCGGCAGAATGCCGTTTTATCATTTTGACGTGTACCGTATCGCGGGCGTGGAGGAAATGGACGAGATCGGGTATGAGGAATATTTTTACGGGGATGGTGTGTGCATGGTTGAATGGGCGGACCGGATCGGGGAGATTATGCCCGAGGGACATATGACGGTTTCCATAGAAAAAGATCTGGAAAAAGGATTTGATTATAGGAAAATTACGATATCGGGAGGCGGTATGAATGAAGATTTTAGCGATTGAGAGTTCTTCCATGGTGGCTTCCGCCGCGATCCTGACCGAGGAAACGGTTTTGGCGGAATACACGGTAAATCATAAAAAAACGCACTCGCAGACGCTGCTTTCCATGATTGATGAAATTGTTACGATGACGGAAACGGATCTGTCGGAGATCGACGCGGTCGCGGTGTCGGGCGGACCGGGTTCCTATACGGGGCTTCGGATCGGATCGGCGACGGGAAAGGGACTGGGACTGGCTCTTCGGAAACCTTTGATCCATGTTCCTACCATGGACGCGATGGCATGTAATTTTTGGGGCGTTGAGAAACTGGTCTGCCCGGTCATGGACGCCAGAAGGCAGCAGGTATATTATGGATTTTACCGCTGCGCGGACGGGCTGGAAATTGTGGAAAAACAGAATATCGCTCTGATCGGCGAGGTTGTGGATAAGTTAAATTCTCTGGGAAGAGAAGTGATCTTTCTCGGAGACGCCGTCGAACTTCATAAAAATTTTTTTGCCGCCTATTTAAAAGTTCCGTATTGTTTCGCACCTACGCACTTAAACCGCAGCAAGGCGGCTTCGGTGGGATTTCTGGGTATCCGGTATTTTAAGGAAGGAAGAATACAGGACGCGAAAGAGCATTTGCCGGATTATCTGAGAGCTTCGCAGGCGGAGCGGGAATTACAGGAAAAATTACGATCGGACAAGGGTGAGTAAAATGATCATTCGTCGTATGAAGCCGGAGGACGCGCCGATGGCTGCCGTTATAGAAGCCGATAATTTTTCGGTTCCATGGTCGGAAAAATCCTTCCGGGAGGCGGCGGTCAGGGAAGGAAATATTTATGTGGTGGCGGAAGAAGACGGAGAAATCTTAGGATATGCCGGCGCGTGGTGTGTTTTTGGCGAAGCGGATATTACCAATGTCTGCGTCAGGGCGGACAGCCGCAAAAAGGGCATTGCTACGAAAATGCTCCGTTTTCTTATCGAGGAGGGGGGTCATAAAGAGGTGACGGCTTTTTTTCTGGAAGTGAGGGAAAGCAATCTGGCAGCGCAGGCTCTTTATGAAAAATTTGGCTTTCAAAAAATCGGTATACGCAAAAATTTTTATGAAAAACCTGTCGAAAATGGAATTGTTATGTCGTTTTTGCAGTAATTCCCACTAGGATTTATGCCGCGGACTAAAGTATAATAGACGTAGGAAATGGCAAAGGAGCGGAACAATGAGGAAAAACGAAAATACAAGAAAAATGGAAGTGACATGTAACTGCTGCGGCAGGAAAATCCATGTGGAAAACGGGATTGTGATGGAGGGGGTATTTTCCGTGCAGGCAGTATGGGGATATTTTTCAGAAAAAGACGGAGAAATCCATAAGTTTGACGTTTGCGAGGAATGTTACGAAAAGTGGATTTCCCAATTTAAAATACCGATTGATATTGTAAGTAAAAACGAATTGTTATAATATAAAAATAAGAATATTCTTTAGGAGAGT
>JAMPBI010000116.1 GCA_023666775.1 Alistipes sp.
GGGTTGCTGCCGGAAGAACCGCCAAAATCGGCGCAAACAGGTCGTAACCGCTTAAAGAATGCGAAATCGCGATATCATTTATAAAAATGTCGCCGATATCCCGAAACGTAAGCGAAGTTCCGTATGTCGCATTATAGCTGATCAGGTTTGCGACTCTGCTCCATGTAAGGAACCAGATACCAATAAAAACGCTTACCAGCATAGCCGGTGAAAAAATGCTCGTTTTCAGCCGTTTAATCAATGAACCGCTCACATCGTCTGCCCCCGTTCTTCCCAGATCAATCCGCCCGTAAGGGCGTCAATCGCAAGTATTTTCTGACGGAAAAAATTTCTTTCGTCCTCGTCATTACCAAGCCAAAATCTCCAGACAGGCGTGATCACAACATTTCCCTCCGGCGATTTAATCACAACATATTCCAAAGTAATTTGGGATACCGTTACCCGATCTTCTTCAAAATTTAAAAACTCTCCTTGTTCCCGCAGTCTTTTTACGGCTTCGTCCGGCGAAAGAATACTTTCGGTTAATCCCGTTTCTTTCGCGGAAAACAGAGAGCCTTTTACCATTTCAATACCGTTCTCATCAAATAAAAAGGTCAGATCATTATACGCCGATACCGGCATACCGTCTAACATTTGTTGAAAGACAATTTTATAGTATGGTCTTCTTCCATTATTTCCGTATGCCTGAACATAGTCCGAGGCATAACCGCCGGCACCTGCGATGGCGTTCACTACCTGCTTACAGGTGTTCGTTGCCTCATCAATGGGAACAGCAATTTTACCGTCTGAAACAGAAGCAAGCCGGTTATCTCCAAATGGATATAAATCATAGTATCGGTTTTCCAGTACAAGGATCTGCTCCCCCGGAACGGTAGCTCCACCATTGGAGTAGCTGATCTGATATAGGAAGTAATTTCTTATGTCCGGATCAATGTCCAGCGTCCAGACATCATTCCGTTCATCATACACAGCCTTGTCCGCCGTTTCCGAAAATACAGACTGAAAAAGATTTGCGCGGATTTCCTCGGTAATATCTACGGTCAAATATTCATACTGACTGACACGGTCAATGCCGGTCACATCAATATCCGCGTCAATAAACAGTTTTGTCCCATTTGAAACTTCTATTACCTGCTCAATCTTCTTATTATCGTAATCCGTAAATATTTCTAAATTTCTCTGAGTAATCGAATTATCGGAAGCGTTCTCCGGAATATTTGTAATGATTTCACCGGTGTCTTCGTGACCCGCTATAGCAACCCGAATACCGTTACGTTCTTCCACGTCCGGTTTCCGCGCACAGGAAACCAAAAAATAAGATATTATCATAACAGCCATTGCCATATGTTTTCGACACATATTCATCTCTCCTTCAATATACTTCCCTACTAAGAATACGATTGAAATGAGAAATCTGTCGATTATATTTCCTACAAATTAAGACCGGGGAATTGCAAAGCAATTTCCGGTCAGGATTCGGGTGTCAAAAGCCCTGCTTATACACTCCACTTGGCAGATTGCGCAAAAGAAATCGGAGCAAACGACTTTTGCACAATGGAGATGAGACTCTAACATCGTGGAAGCCTCTGCTGAACACGATGTTTGCCTTGAGGCTCATCGAAATGTCCTGTGCAATGGAGTGCGCGAGGATTTCTTTTGTGCAATCTGCTAACACGGATTTCATTGCAGGGCTTTTGACACCCGAACCCTATCAAACAAAAAAGATGATGGCGTTATTCCATCATCTCTCTTACGTCTCTTTATGTCCGTGACATTTTAATCAAAAGTTCTTTACTGAATACCCAGATACGCCTTGGCGTCATTTACATAGAAGCTCTCCGGGAAGCGGTCAATAATGATCTGATAATATTCCCCTGCCTTATCCTGCTCCTTTAACGCGTTATAAGACAGCGCCAGATGGTAATATGCCTCCACATAATCCGGGTTCAGCTTAACGCAGCGCTCCAGATAAGCCACCGCGTCCGTATATTCATTATCCTTGTAATAGTCGCTCCCTTTCGTAAACAGTTCCGTTGCCGCCGTCTCAAAACAGTTGCTCTTTATCGTATTATAAATGTTTGTCGCCGTGGTGGAACTTACCTGCGTCATGTCCACATCGACAACAGCTTCCGCCGCCGCTATTTTATCGTCCGACATATACGCATACGCGCCCGCGATAATGGCGTCGTAATAAGCAACATTATCCACCGTTATACCCACATTGTCAACGGCTTTCTTTAAATCGTCATTATCCGTAGTCAGCTTGTCCACCTGCGCCTTTAACGAAGTGATCTCCGCGTTGCTGTTGGAAAGCTGCTCGCTGTAATCCGTCAGCGTCTTATTGTATTCCTGCATCTGGCTCTGGAGCCGTGCCGGCATGATCAGAAACCAGATGATTGCCGCTCCGATGATAACGCCGATCAGAATATTGATCACGGTAATCGCGCCGTTGCTTGGTTCCTTATATGTCGTCGGCGGCACGATCACGTCGTTTCCGCTCAACGGCTTGTTATCGATTATCTTTTTCTTCTTTTTCGGCAGGAAATCGTCCGTGGAATCCTTCGCCATCTCGTATTCCTGCAATTCAATCTCATAGAGATATTTCTGCGAGATCGTATTGTTCTTGTCGATCTTGAGGGACTGTTTCAAATGCTTCTTCGCCCTTGCCAGATCCCCGTCCTTCATCAGAAGCAGCGCCAAAAGCTGCTGCGCCTTTATCATACGCGGATTGGTGGAAAGGATCTTCCGAAGCTGGATAACCGCCAGGTCATAGTTCTGGGTCTTGGCATGTTTCAGCGCCTGATTGAACTTCCTGACCGTCTGGTTCATGGCTTCAAATTTATTCTGGTTCGACTGGATCTTGCGGATATAAACGCTCGCCGCATTTTTCTCCGGCTTGAGATTACGGCTGATCACCCACTGGGTAAGCGCCTCGACAATCTCTCCCATCTCAAAATAAACAAGTCCCAAAAGGTTCCTTGCCTTGATATTATTTTTATTTAAACGCAGACTCGTTTTCAGACAGTTCACCGCACCGGTCAAATCCCTCACCTGTGCCTTGGCAAGCCCAAGGTTATAGTAGGAATTAGAGGTCTTGGCTACCATTCTGTAAACGGTAACGTCAGCGCCGCATTTAACGCAGAAATCCTCGTCCGTCAGCGGGCTGTTACAACGATAACATCTCATCTTATCACTCTTTCCTACAATTGTTGTTCCTGTTCTCTTATCGTCAGTTCATTCATAATACGGTTGATGATATCCGTAACGTCCGGCATATCATTATTATATATGGCGTCTTCCGCCTCGTCTACCTCAAGACTCGGCTGAAATTTCTTGATTTCCTCATCATAATTGATCATATTTATTCTCCAATCCGCTCTTTTAGCGCCCCGACAAGATACAGCGAGCCGGCGCATAATAACAAATCCTTTTCCCCTAGGAATTTCTTTGCCGTCTCATACGCCTTTCCGACGTCTTCCACGACATATACCGGCTTGTCCGTGTTCTTCTCAAATTCCGCTCTCATGATCTCAGGCTCCAAAGCCCTGTGATTGGGTACGCGGGTCAGAACAAACCCGTCAAAGCCTCCCATAGCGCATATTTCCTCTATCATACGGCTATAGTCCTTTTCGCGGACCGCGCCAAAAAGAAGGTACATCTTACAACCTTCCTTCATATACCGCGCAGTCTTTAAAAACTGTCTCATTCCGTCCGGATTATGCGCTCCGTCAATATATACGTTATGCTCAACCTCTTCCATTCTGCCTTCCCAGCGCGTCTTTCCTACCGCGGATACGATCCGCGCCCTGTCCCAGTTCTTCCCCTGTCCCAGAAAAGCGATGACCTCTAAGGCAAGCGATACGTTTGCCGCCTGATAAATGGCAGTATTAAAAATTGAAAACATACTATTCTTATAATACCTATTCTTTAAAGAAAAATCAATCTGTTTTCTTTCCATTTTATGAATTTCAAATGATTTTTCATCTACCGGATATGTCATACTGTTACATTTTCCGGCAGTATCCTCGATAATCCGCGCGGATACCTCATCGCTTCTCCAGTAAAACACCGGACAGCCGTCCGTGATAATGCCCGCTTTTTCCGCCGCGATTTCCTCAATCGTCTCCCCGAGGATTTCCGTATGGTCAAAACTTATGGACGTAATGACGCAAACCTGCTTGGCGCAGACGGCAGCCGTCGCGTCGGTCCTGCCCCCGAGTCCCGCCTCAAGCACCACATAATCCGTTCTTTTCTCCGCGTAATAACAGACCGCCATCACAAAAACAAAATCAAAAAAAGCCAGCCCGTCATAACCCTGTTTCTTCAACTCCTCCGACACTCCGTATATTTTTTCAAACAGCCGCAGGAAATCCCCGTCGGAAATGTTCTCCCCATTAAGGCGGATCCGCTCGTTGACCCGCACCAGATGGGGCGAGGTAAACATTCCCACCGTATACCCCTGTTCCATAAGGATATTGGAAATGTAAGCGCAGACCGAACCTTTTCCGTTCGTTCCCGCGACATGAATGATATTTAACGTCCGCTCCGGGTGGAAAAGCATATCAAGGGCGCGCGCCGCGCGCCGCGCCCCCGTCTCCTTTCCAAACCTTCTCAGACCGAACAGATAGTCCACCGCTTCCTGATAGTTCATTATTTTCTGTCCTTTACCTGTATTTCAAGAATATGATTTTCCTTGAAACGTATTTTCGCGTATTTTCCGCCTGCCACAAGACAGGTGATCCAGTCGCCGTTTCCCTGCACAAACGCCTTCTTGATACTGCACTCTTCAAACTCCTTGAGCATACGCTCGATCGCGACCGTTTCCCGCTGGGTAAACTGCTTTACCACCGTTTCAAACACCTTCGGCTCAAAAGTCAGTATCGGATAAAACTTCGCCCATTTCCTCTCTAACACCTGCGACAGATACGCCGCCTCGTTCTCAAGCTCCATGATAACGTCGTTAAACTCATTGGCGTGGCTGACCAGCGACTCCCTCAGTTCCTTCGTATTATCCCTTATCGCCGTCAGAAGCCTCTCCTGAGTCTCAAGGCTGCTTTCCAGCTTTTGCGTTTTTTTCTCGTTATCCAGAAGTTCCATATCAAAATTGCGGATTGTTCTCGCAAGCGTCTCATAATCCGTCTTCAAACGGTAAAATCTGGGATCCTGATTGATCTTGATCGGGTGTTCCTTCAAAAACTGCTCATAGCGCGCCTTCACTTCCTGACCTTCGGAAACCAGTTTATCCCGCTCCGCCTTCAGTTCCCCGTACTCCTTCTTCAGATCGTCCAGTTTCTGCGCGTCCCTTCGGTAAGCCTCTTCCTTAACCTCCAGTTTCTTATTATTCTTGTCAATATCCCCCAGAATTACCCGGAGCATTTTATTTAACTGCGCTTCCCTGGAAATCAGGATCAGCAGGTTCTTCTCCTTCTCGTTTTCTTCCTGTAAAAAACCGCTGGAAAAACTCGGCATTAAATCGTCATTTAATCTAGTCTTTCCTCCGTACCCGTTTACCGCCATCCAGACCGCCTGCGCCAGCAGCGCCCGTTCCAGACGGTAAAGACTCAGAACCGAATCATACGCCGTACTGACAACGCCGTCGATCCCGTCAAACATACCCATGCCGCAGACGTCGATCATTCTTTTGAGCTTCGCGGTATTTTTTGCCGCGACGATTGCCGCCAGAACCTTCTTTCCGTTAAATTCGCTGAGCATAAATTCCGAGGATAACTGACGCATTTGATTGATATCTCTTTTCGCGATCTCCTTCTGTATCTGGTTTTCCACCCGGACGCGCTCTTTCTCGTCCAGCCGCCCCAGCCTTTTTTGCAGGACGCCGAGGTAATGATTATAATACTTCTCGTGTATTTCGTCCATGCGGGTCGCCGGCGTTTTACTCTCGTCAACCAAATAGACCTTTGACGCCTCGGATAACACCGCGAAATGCAGTTCTTCGTCCGTCGTTTTTTCGTCAAAATTATGCCCGCCGAGACTCTTGCATTTATTGATCAGATCCTGCCGCAGCATGGCGTCCAACTGCTCCCTCTCCACGTTTCCCAGACGATGGTAACAATCTTCGATCTGCCTTCTTGTACTCTTCGACTGCCAGATCCCCTTTATGGTGTTGGAAAACGTAACACAGCTTAAAATCGCGATCTGCCCCCGCAGTTCCTCGTCGGATAACCGCGCAAATCCGTCAAATATCGTTACCATTCCCATCACCTCCAAAAAAATTTATTCTCTAAGATTAATATACCATATAATAGGAAATCTGCCAAAGATTTCTGTAGAAAAATAATCCGAAATCAATTAAACTGAGAAAAAAGAGAAAGAGAGAAAAAAATGAGTTACGAATTAATAAAATACAACCATTATGACGCCGTCCGACTTGCCAATTCCCGCTACTGTGCCATAATCCTGCACGGCAGGGGGTGCAGCCTCATCGAGTTCAACGACATTCCGAACCGCCTTTCCTTTCTGCATTACCCGGAAGCGGAAGATACGGAAGAATTTGAAGAAGCATGCCAGCGTTTTGGAAGCGCCGTATTATTTCCTCCGAACAAATTGAAAAACGGCGCGATCTGCTGGGAAAACCGCGTTTATGACCTGCCCGCGCACCACATTCCGCCGGCGCACGGTCTTCTCAAGGAATTTCCCTTTGAATTGGTATCTGCCCGTGAAGGCGAAAACGGGATGGGGATTAAATTTAGATTTAATTCAAAAGATTCCATATATTACAAATCCTTCCGCTGGGATTTTACATGCTGTTTTACCTATATCCTCAGTGAAAACGGTATCACGCAGATCGTCGGATTTGAAAATAACGGCGATACGGATATTCCGTTCGGTCTGGGTTTTCACACGTCATTCCGTATCCCGCAGAACGACAATTT
>JAMPBI010000117.1 GCA_023666775.1 Alistipes sp.
CGAAGCAGATCAAGAGCAACGGATTGAAAAAGGCGAATTTAAGCATTTCCGATAAGGCGGTTGAAAAGATGATCGCCTGCTATACGAAAGAAGCGGGTGTGCGTAATTTAGAGCGGCAGTTTGGAACGATCTGTAGAAAGACAGCGAAAAAGATCGTTGCGGGCGAGACGGGAAAAGTTACGGTTTCCGAGCGCAATCTGAAAGAATATCTGGGAAAAGAAAGATACCGGACGGATAAGATTTATCCAAGGGACGAGGTCGGTATCGTCCGTGGACTGGCGTGGACCAGCGTGGGTGGTGATACCTTGTCCATCGAAGTAAATACCGCGCCGGGCAAAGGGGAACTGAATCTTACGGGAAAACTCGGCGAGGTTATGCAGGAGTCGGCAAAGGCAGCGTACAGCTACGTCCGTTCCGTTGCGGACGAGTACGGAGTGAAGCCGGAATTTTTTGAAAAAACGGATTTTCATATGCACATACCGGAAGGAGCGGTTCCAAAGGACGGACCGTCCGCGGGAATTACCATGTCTACGGCAATCCTTTCCGCGGCGGCAGGGATTAAAGTCCATGCGGATATAGCAATGACGGGAGAAGTTACGATCCGGGGAAGGGTGCTTCCGATCGGAGGCTTAAAGGAAAAACTTCTCGCCGCTAAGATGGCGGGTGTGAAAAAGGTTCTGGTACCGGAAGACAATTACGCCGATGTGGAGGAACTGGAAGCGGAGATCACGGACGGACTCGAGATCTTGTATGTTCATTCCATGAAAGAAGTTTTAAAACAGGCGTTTGTGTCTTAAAAGAAGAAAGGTACAGGATAGAAGATGGTAATTAAGAGTGTAAATCTGGAGACGGTCTGCGGCATAACCAGTAAGCTGCCGGAAAATGACAAACCCGAGATCGCGTTCGCGGGGAAATCCAATGTGGGAAAGTCTTCCCTGATCAATGCTCTGATGAACAGGAAAAATTACGCCCGGACGTCCTCGCAGCCGGGGAAGACCCAGACCATAAATTTCTATAATATCAATAACGCGTTTTATTGCGTGGATCTGCCCGGATACGGATACGCGAAGGTTTCGGAGGCGGTTAAGGAAAAATGGGGCAAAATGGTCGAACGCTATCTGAGAAGATCGGGTCAGCTAAAGCAGGTGTTCCTTTTGATCGATATCCGCCACGAGCCTTCGGCAAACGATAGAAATATGTTTGAATGGATAATCTATAACGGATACCGTCCGGTTATCATCGCGACGAAAACGGATAAGCTCAACCGAAGCCAGGTTCCGAAGCATGTAAAGATGGTCCGCGAGGGTCTTGGCATGAAAAAAGAGGATATATTGATCCCTTTTTCCTCACAGACGAAACAGGGATTGGAAGAGATATGGGATATTATTGATAATCTGGTAATTCCGCCCGATAATAATCAAGAGACTGAATGATCTGAAATCCCAGTTTCCGGTAGAGACGAAATGCTGCGGTATTGGTACTTGTCACATGAAGTACGATAGCGCAGTTTTTTTTATCGAATAGGAAATGTTCCAGCGCGCGGGAAAGAAGCGCGGAGCCGTATCCGCGGTTTCGGAAAGGTTTGCGGATCTTCACATGATGGAGACAGGCGGTGTCGGAACCGGTTTCCCGGGTTATTTTCAGGATACCAAGCGCGTTTTTTTCGATATTCTGCCGTAAGACATAAATGTATTCGGTTTCCGTGTCGTCCTCAAAGGTATATTCCGAAATCGCAAGATCGTCGTCGGAGTCTTTTGATACGAAATCTTCCGGGGTCAGTTTCATTAAATATTCCCGGTGCGAAAAAATATTTTTGATAAAAGGAAAAAAAAGCTCCTGCGCGGAAAGAATATGAAGGGAAGGAAAATGGGAGAGTTCTTCCATAACGCGTTTCAGCAGAGAGGTAAAATGTCCCTGACGGCGGAAAGCGGGAAAGGTGTAAGCGGTCAATTCCACGGTGTTTTCGCAGACCGGCATGATCCCGATGAAGGAAACCAGACGGTTTTCCCGGATCAGGAAATGAAAGGCGGGATAATCGCTGTAGCTGTTTTCCTCATAAAAAGGAATATAGTCCGGCTCCGTCAGGCGGTCAAGCTGCGCCAGAACCGTTTTGTTCAGATGATTGGTCTTTATATAATCCATTTCTTAGTTCCTTTCCTATGAATACTTCGTATTCTATGATTAATATATCATAAAATTATATGTGAAAAAAGTATTGACATTTTTAAAATGTGTGTTATATTACAAATAGAACATATACGGAAAGGGGAGTTTGGTATGAATTTGACGAAGTTTACGCAGAAATCCGTTGAGGCGGTGCAGCAGTGTGAGAAACTGGCGTATGAATACGGCAACCAGCAGATGGACGAAGAACATTTATTATATAGTCTTCTCACGGTAGAGGACAGTCTGATCGCCAAACTGGCGGAGAAGATGGGAATTAGTCCGGAACTGTTGATGAACAGGACGGAGGAGGCGCTCAATAAGATCCCGAAGGTTTCGGGCGGAGAACTTTATATCACCCAGGATCTGAATAAGGTTTTGATCAGCGCCGAGGACGAGGCTAAGCGTATGGGTGACGAATATGTATCGGTCGAGCATTTGTTTTTATCCATGCTGGCGCACCCGAATAGGGCTTTAAAGGAATTGTTCCGTGAGATGGGGATTAACAAGGAGAAGTTTTTGCAGGCGCTTTCCACGGTGCGGGGCAATCAGAAAGTGACAAGCGACAATCCGGAGGCGACATACGACACGCTGAATAAATACGGTACGGATCTGGTGGATAAGGCAAGGAACCAGAAGCTGGATCCGGTTATCGGCAGGGACGGGGAAATCCGTAACGTTATCCGTATTCTTTCCCGCAAGACCAAGAACAATCCGGTTCTGATCGGTGAACCGGGCGTAGGTAAGACTGCCGTTGTGGAAGGACTGGCGCAGCGTATCGTCCGGGGCGACGTGCCGGAGGGATTGAAGGACAAGAAGGTTTTCGCGCTGGATATGGGAGCTTTGGTGGCGGGAGCCAAGTACAGAGGCGAGTTTGAGGAACGTCTGAAAGCGGTGCTTGATGAGATAAAGAAGAGCGACGGGCAGATCATTCTTTTTATTGACGAGATACACACGATCGTAGGCGCGGGTAAGAGCGACGGGGCGATGGACGCGGGCAATATGTTAAAGCCTATGCTTGCGAGAGGCGAGCTTCACTGTATCGGCGCGACAACCCTTGACGAGCATAGAAAATATATCGAGAAAGACCCTGCTCTGGAACGTCGTTTTCAGCCGGTTATGGTAGACGAACCCACGGTAGAGGATACGATTTCCATTTTAAGGGGACTCAAGGAGCGGTATGAGGTGTTCCACGGCGTGAAGATAACGGACGGCGCTCTTGTCAGCGCGGCGGCGTTGTCACACCGCTATATTTCGGACCGTTTCCTTCCCGATAAGGCGATCGACCTGGTGGACGAGGCATGCGCGCTGATCAAGACGGAGCTGGATTCCATGCCGACGGAACTGGACGAGAAGCAGCGTAAGATCATGCAGCTCGAGATAGAGGAGGCGGCGCTTAAAAAGGAAACGGATAATTTAAGCCGTGAGCGTCTGGAGACGCTTCAAAAGGAATTGTCACAGCTCCGTGAGAGTTTTGCCGCGCAGAAGGCGCAGTGGGATAATGAGAAGGCGTCCGTGGACAGGGTGAGCAAGCTGCGTGAGGAGATCGAAGATGTAAACAGGCAGATCCAGATGGCGCAGCAGCAGTATGATCTGAATAAGGCGGCGGAGCTTCAGTACGGGAAACTTCCGGAACTGAAAAAGCAGTTGGAAGACGAAGAAGACAAAGTGAAAGATAAAGAACTGTCCCTTGTCCATGAAAGCGTCAGCGAGGAAGAGATCGCCCGGATCATTTCCCGGTGGACGGGAATACCGGTTGCCAAACTGAATGAGTCGGAGCGTATGAAAACGCTTCATCTGGAAGAGGAACTCCATAAGAGGGTGATCGGACAGGACGAGGGCGTGACAAAGGTTTCGGAGGCAATCATTCGTTCCAAGGCGGGTATTAAGGATCCGTCAAAGCCGATCGGTTCGTTCCTGTTTCTGGGACCGACGGGCGTAGGCAAGACGGAACTTTCCAAGGCGCTGGCACAAAGTCTTTTTGACGACGAGAGCAATATCGTCCGTCTCGATATGAGCGAATATATGGAGAAGTTCTCCGTTTCCAGACTGATTGGAGCGCCTCCGGGATATGTGGGATATGACGAGGGCGGACAGCTTACGGAAGCGGTGCGCAGGAAACCGTACTCCGTGGTATTATTTGACGAGATCGAAAAAGCGCACCCTGACGTGTTTAACGTGCTTTTACAGGTGTTAGACGACGGACGGATCACGGATTCCCAAGGGAGAACGGTGGACTTTAAGAATACGGTCATCATTATGACGTCAAATATCGGATCTTCGTATCTGCTGGAAGGAATTGACGACGGCGGAGAGATCAAAGAAGACGCGAAAGATATGGCGATGGCGGAACTTAAAAATCATTTCCGTCCGGAATTTCTGAACCGAGTCGATGAGATCATTATGTTCAAGCCGCTCACAAAGAGCAACATCGGTAATATCATTTATCTTCTTTTGCAGGATATCAATGACAGGCTTTCGGAGAAAGAACTGCGGGTGGAACTGACGGAAGAGGCAAGGGCGTTTATCGTCGATAACGGCTTTGACCCGGTATACGGCGCAAGACCGTTAAAACGGTATATGCAGAAAACCGTGGAGACGCTGGCGGCAAAATTGATCCTTTCGGGAGAGATTTCCCAGAGAGATACGATTTTGATCACGCTTGACGGCGGTAAATTAAACGCGGTAAAAAAGTAGTCAGACAAACTGATTGACCCGGCTGTCATAGCGGTAGTTTATGGCAGCCAGTTTTTTGACAAGCTCTTCACGGTCGATGGACAGGGCGGCGCATAACTCGTCAAGGTCGGGATAAAAGTCCCGGAGGCTGGTGTTGATATAGCTGAGAAGGATTACAGGGTCGGTGGGTATCGGCATTGGTATTCTCCTTTCTATTCGTATTTATTGCCATTTTAATATAAATATATTATAATATCAAGTGTACTGGGGAGTACAAAGGAGAAATTATGGCTAGAAAGAACAGAATCAATATCTGCGCTTTGATCAGTATTCTGATGATCGCTGCGGGTATTGTTTATGTGATCGTTTGTACGATACTGAACCTGCACAGACAATGGACATATCGTCTGATATTCGCGGTCTGGGTGGCGTTGTATATGATCCTGACGGATTTTATCGAACCGCTGGCAGCGGACAGGTTCCGCCGCAAGAATCGGCGTCAGGTAAAAGCGTATTACCGGTACGCGGTTCTGGATATTGCAGGAATGGCAGGGCTTTTGTGGTTTGTCTGCATGTCGGGTATGTTCGAGGATTATACCCACTATGCCGGTATTGCCGTTTTTGCTGCCTGTATCGTGCCGCGGAATTACTTTTATAAAAAGTACAGCGCGAAATCATCATATTATGAGCGGGACGAAGAGGAAGAAGAAAATGACGGATTTGATATAGATATTTCCGACGATTGATTTGATACTATCCGGAATGACTGTCTGCATATATTATACAAAACCTTTTGGTGGGAATATAATATATGCGGATTTTTTATTTCTTAGAAAAACACAAAAACATTCCCGTGATCGTTCTGGCTTTCCTCCTGCTGATGACAACGGTATTCTGGAAAAATAAAGACGATGGCAGCGGGGAAGCGGAAGTTCCCGCGGTGGCGTATTATGAGAAAGTGGTCGCGCTGACCTTTGACGACGGACCGGGATATAAGACGACAATGGCGCTGCTGGATGGATTGAAGGAGCGAAATGTGCATGCGACTTTTTTTCTTCTTGGTGAAAAGATCGAACAGAGAAAAGAGGTCGTGGAACGAATGGAGGAGGACGGCCATCTGATCGGAAACCATACATACGACCATATACAGCTTGACGCCGTCAATATCGAGTTCGCGAAAGAGGAGATTTCCAAAACAAACGACATCATTAAAGAGGTTACGGGGAAATACCCGGTTTACATTAGACCGCCGTTTGGATCGTGGAACAGAAAACTTGAGGAGGAAATCGATCTGACGCCGGTTTTGTGGACTCTTGATACAACGGACTGGAATACAAAGGACGTGGAGGGGATCGTCAATTATGTGATGAGGGAAGTGGAGAGCGGCGACATCATACTGATGCACGATATTTACGATACTTCGGTCGCGGCGGCGCTGGAGATCGTTGACCGGCTCCAGAAAAAAGGATATGTGTTTGTTACGGTTGATGAATTGATGATAGAATGATAGAATAGATAAGATGTTTCAGATACGGAGTGATGATATGGATTTATTTGAATACGCACGGGAAAACAATATGAAAAAGGAGTCGCCGCTGGCGTCGAGACTGCGTCCCGAGACGTTGGACGAGATTGTCGGGCAGAAGCACATTCTCGGAAAGGATAAACTGTTATACAGGGCAATACAGGCAGACCAGTTAGGCTCGCTTATTTTTTACGGACCGCCGGGAGTGGGGAAAACAACGATCGCCAAGGTGATCGCCCATACTACCAGCGCGGAGTTTAAGTCGTTAAACGCCACGGTGGCGGGAAAGAAAGAGATGGAGGAAGTGGTCGGCGGCGCGAAGGAGACGATGGGAATGTACGGCAGGAAAACCATACTCTTTGTCGATGAGATCCATCGTTTTAATAAAGGGCAGCAGGACTATCTCCTGCCTTTTGTTGAGGACGGGTCGATCGTACTGATCGGAGCGACTACGGAAAATCCGTATTTTGAAGTGAACGGCGCGCTGATCTCCCGCTCTGTCATTTTTGAGGTGAAGCGTCTTTCC
>JAMPBI010000118.1 GCA_023666775.1 Alistipes sp.
TGGTAGGTATTATTACAGCCGCCTGCGTTGTGGGCGGTGTGGGTTTGATCATAGGTCTCTTCTTGGGATTTTCCGGTGAAAAGTTTAAGGTGGAAGTAGACGAGAGAGAAACGAAAGTGCGCGGGGAGCTTCCGGGCAATAACTGCGGCGGCTGTGGTTATCCGGGCTGCGACGGTCTTGCGGCGGCGATCGTTAAAGGCGACGCTCCCGTAAACGGTTGTCCGGTGGGCGGTTCGGCGGTTGCGCAGAAGATCAGCGAGATCATGGGGACAAAGAGCGAAGATACGGCGCGCAAAACGGCGTTTGTAAAGTGTATAGGCGACTGTGACAAGTCTACGCGCGCTTATAACTACGACGGCGTGAAGGATTGCGGCGTTGCTTCCTTTATGCAGAACGGCGGCGACAAGACGTGTACTTACGGCTGCCTTGGTTACGGAAGCTGTAAAAAAGCCTGTCCTTTCGGGGCGATTGAGATTGTGAACGGTATCGCCAAAGTGGACGAGGAGAAATGTAAGGCATGCGGCAAATGCGTGGCGGCTTGTCCGCGCAAGCTGATCGAGCTGGTGCCGTATGATTCCGATATGCGTGTAAGCTGTTCTTCCAAGGATAAGGGCGTGGACGTGAAAAAAGCATGTTCCACGGGCTGTATCGGCTGTTCTCTGTGCCAGAGGAATTGTCCCGTTGACGCGGTCAAGGTGGAAGATTCTCTTGCGCATATCGACTATGACGTGTGCGCGGGCTGCGGTCTTTGCGAACGCAAATGTCCGGCGAAATGTATTACGAGTAAAGAAACGAGATAGCAGTAAAGAACATTTGTTTGCAAATATTGGTTAAGTGTGGTAAAATCATGGTTAGAAAACTTTTAAGGAGTGCTAACCATGATTTCTTTTATTCGGGGCGAATTGGTCGAGGTGTTGGAAGACACGGTAGTTGTGGAGAATAACGGAATGGGGTATAATGTGAAAGTACCCATGAGCGTTCTCGCGGATATGCCGCAGTGCGGTATGGAAGTGAAGCTGTTTACTTATCTGTATGTGAGGGAGGACGCGGTAAATCTTTTTGGCTTTTTATCCAGGGACGATCTGGATATCTTTAAGATGATGCTGGGGGTAAGCGGGATCGGACCGAAGGGCGCCCTTGCCATTCTTTCCACCATGACCGCCAACGAACTGCGGCTCGCGGTGGTATCGGACGACGCCAAGGCGATCTCCAAGTCTCCGGGAGTGGGACTGAAGACGGCGCAGAAGCTGATCATTGAGATGAAAGGAAGAATATCTCTGCCGGAATATGGCGGGAACCCTGCGGCGCTTCTTGCGGCGGGACAGGAGAACGTCGCGAACGACGCCAGAGCGGAAGCAATCGCGGCGCTGACGGCGCTGGGGTACAGTAATTCCGAGGCGGTGCTTGCGGTCAAGAAAGTTGATTTTACGGAGGACATGGATGCGGAGGCGGTTTTGAAGGCTTCCTTAAAGCATCTCACGTTCCTTTAACAATAACGGGTGAATGGTGATATGGAAAAGAGACGGATTATTACAACCGAATTAACGGAGGAAGATACACGGATCGAGAACCATCTGCGTCCGGAAAATCTCAAGGATTATGTGGGACAGAGGAAGGTCAAGGATAACCTTGCGGTGTATATCCAGGCGGCAAAGGCGAGAGGCGAGGCGCTGGACCATGTATTGTTCTACGGACCGCCGGGACTGGGCAAGACGACTCTGGCGGCGATCATCGCAAATGAGATGGGCGTTCATCTTAAAGTAACGTCGGGTCCGGCGATCGAGAAACCCGGCGATATGGCGGCGATACTCAACGGACTACAGGAAGGGGATCTGCTTTTTGTGGACGAGATCCACCGCTTAAACAGACAGGTAGAAGAACTTTTATATCCGGCAATGGAGGATTTTGCCATTGATATTATGATCGGAAAGGGGTCTTCGGCGCGTTCGATCCGGCTGGATCTGCCGAAGTTTACCCTTGTGGGAGCGACCACAAGGGCAGGACTTCTGACGGCTCCCCTAAGAGATCGTTTCGGCGTCGTCTCCAAGATGGAGTATTATACGGTGGAGGAGCTTCGGACGATCATTCTGCGCTCGGCAAAGGTTCTGGGCGTGGATATCGATCAGGAAGGCGCTTACGAGCTGGCAAGACGTTCCAGGGGAACGCCCCGTCTTGCCAACAGGCTTTTAAAGCGTGTGAGGGATTTTGCCGAGGTGAAGTATGACGGCAGGATCACCAAGGAGGTTGCGGAATTTTCCCTGAACCTTTTAGACGTGGATAAGAACGGACTGGACAAGAATGACCGGCTGATCTTACAGACGATCATTGAGCGGTTTAACGGAGGACCGGTGGGCGTGGAGGCGATCGCCGCTTCGATGGGAGAAGACGCGGGAACGCTGGAGGACGTTTACGAGCCGTATCTGATACAGAACGGATTTGTTCTGAGAACGCCGCGAGGAAGAGTGGCGTCAGATATCGCCTATGAACATCTTGGTATCCGGAAAGAAGTATAATAAAGATAGGAGTGTTTCATTATGAAGACGATTAAGATCGCCTATATCGGCGGAGGTTCCAAGCAGTGGGCGCGGGTATTTATGAACGATCTTGCGCTGGCGGAAGAACTTGACGGCGAGATCGGGCTTTATGACATTGACCGGGAGGCGGCGGAGCGCAACAGAAAGATCGGGGAGCGTATCAACGAACACCCCGATACCGTGTCGAAGTTTCGCTATGTTGTGTATGACAGACTGGAAGACACGCTGCGGAATGCGGATTTTGTCGTGATGTCCATTCTGCCGGGAATGTTCGCGGAAATGCGAAGCGACGTCCACGCGCCGGAAGAGTACGGCATTTTCCAGAGCGTGGGCGATACGGCAGGACCGGGCGGCGTTCTGCGTGCCATGAGAACCGTGCCGCTTTATCAGGAATTTGCGCGGAAAATAAAGGAAATCTGCCCGGGCGCATGGGTGATCAATTTTACCAACCCTATGAGTATCTGTGTTAAGACGCTTTATGATGTGTTTCCGGAAATCAAGGCGTTCGGGTGCTGCCATGAAGTATTCCATACCCAGGATTTTCTCTGCTGCGTTCTCGCGGAGGAACTGGGGATTGAGAAGCCAAACCGTAAGGAAATCTATACGGACGTGTCGGGGATCAATCATTTTACATGGATCACGAAGGCGCAGTACGGCGGCGTGGATATTTTAAAGCTCCTTCCTTCTTTTATGGATAAGCATTACAAGGAAGGATTTTACGAACATGGGGACAAGGATCAGTACAAGAGGGATACCTTTGCTTACGCCAACCGTGTGAAAATGAATATGTACAGGACTTTCGGCGCGCTGGGCGCGGCGGGCGACCGTCATCTTGTGGAGTTTATGAATAACCAATGGTATCTTGCGGACCGGGAAAACATCGAGTATTGGAAGTTTGCCCTTACGACGGTTGATTTCAGGATAAAGCAGATGGAAGAGCGGATCGCGGAAAGTATTGCCTTAGCGGAGGGAAGCAGGGCGGTAGAGGTTAAGAAGTCCGACGAGGAGGCTGTGGAGCTGATGAAGGCGCTTTTGGGATTTGAGACGAGGGTGTCCAACGTGAATATGCCAAACCGCGGGCAGATGAAGGATATGCCTCTTGGTGCCATTGTGGAGACAAACGCCGTCTTTTCCAATAACAACGTCAGTCCGGTAACGGCGGCGCCGCTTCCGACGGCGGCAAAAAATCTGGTGCTTCGCGGTCTTTACAATATTGAGGACTGTTATGAGGGTATCCGCGAGCGGAGTTTCGGTAAGATATTCACTTCCTTTATCAACCAGCCGCTTTGCGCGAACCTGTCCAAGAGGCGGGCGTATGAGCTGTTTTCTAAGATGGTTGTGAATACGAGGAAGTATTTAGACGGGTTTTATGATGTGGACGGGGAGCTTGAGAGACTGGGGAAACGGGTTTTGTAAGCAGGGCTTTTGGCACCCGGATCATATAAGGAAATAAATCAAAAAGACCAGAACGGACATTGTGGGTGTCCGTTTTGGTCTTTATTTTTTGGGGGGATTGCTCTGTAATTTCGCTATTTTGTTCTTAGAGTGTTTTACTCTAAGAAATATGCTTCCAAACAATTTTAAATTGTACACGTTTCAGAATATTTTGTCAATATACCGCGAAAATTTGCATGTATATTGTACAAATATATCTTGTTTAGTAGGAAATTACAGGGGGACAATACATTGGGAGGGAGGTGAAAAAGAATGGCAAGACAAAGGAAAAACGTTTTTGACAGAACATTTGAAGAATTTTCAACAGACTGGCTCGCGATACAAAAACCTCAGCTCAAACCGTCAAGTATCGCCAAATATGAAAATATCATGGAATTGTATCTGCTCCCCGGATTTGGGAAACGGAAAATGCGCACGATATTGCGAAAGGAAGTCGTCGTTTTCAGCAGGGATCTATTGATATCCGGAGGGACAAAATCAAAAGGACTGGAACCCAAAACCGTAAACAGTATTCTTTCTGTGATGAAAAATATTTTTGAATACGCCGCACAGGAAAAATGCGTTGTTGCGGATATCAAGGATATTTCCGTGAAACAGCCGCAAAAACCTATGAGAATATTGAGCGTGAATGAACAGCGCAGACTGAGCAGGCACCTCTGTGACAACCCGACGCCGTGTCATCTGGGAATATTGCTCTGCCTGTACACCGGATTGCGGATCGGAGAGGTATGCGCGTTGAAATGGGAGGATATCTGCATTGGCGAGCGTTATCTTTATGTACATCAGGCAATGCAGCGTATACATTCCGACGGTAAATCCGGGAAAAAGACCGAGGTTGTGATACAGCCGCCGAAAAGCGACTGTTCTGTCAGAAAAATCCCCATTCCCGATAAGATGATCCGTCTGCTGGTTTCGACAAGGAAAGAGGACGGAGCTTTTCTTCTTACGGGAACGGAGCATAGCTTTATTGAGCCGCGTTGTATGGAAAACCACTTTAAATCCGCGGCAGGCAAATGTGATATACAAAATGTTAATTTCCACGCGCTCCGCCACACATTCGCTACAAGATGTGTGGAGCTTGGCTTTGACATCAAGAGTTTGAGCGAAATCCTCGGACACGCAAGCGTAAACATCACATTAAACCGCTATGTCCACCCGTCGATGGAACTCAAGCAGAAAAATATGGATAAGTTATCCTGTCTGCTGGGTGAGGACTAGGGGGATTTTCGTAGAGTAAAACATTCTAGGAAAAATATTAAAGGAAATTATTGGAGGAAGAAAGGTGGAAAATAAAAAATTGACCGGTTATCCGTCGGTGGATAAGCCGTGGTTGAAGTATTATAGCGAGGAGGCAATAAATCTAACGGTGCCTCGATGTACAATTTATGAATATCTGTATGAAAGGAATAAAGGTTATCTGAATGATATTGCAATTGATTATGCGGGTAGAAAAATTACATATGGAGAATTGTTTAAACAAATAGACCAACTGGCTGTTTCATTTTCTGAGGAAGGAATTAAGAGAGGCGATATTGTGACTATAATTGCGCCTAGTTTTCCGGAAGTTATTTATTCTTTTTATGTGCTTAATAAGATCGGAGCTATTAGTAATTTTATAGATCCTAGAAAAACTTCGGCTGAACTGGAGGTAATATTATCACGAATGAATACAAAGGCATGTATTGTGATGGATAGTTTGTGGGAAAAGTTTTTTGAAGTAATCAGAAAACATACATCAATGATGATATCGGTATCAGCGGCGGATTCTTTGCAGACATTGCCTAAAGCGCTGGTCCGTTTAAAGGGAAAAGGAAAAAGAAATGAACAGATTATCACCATGAACAGACTTAAAAAAAGCATATGCATATAGTCAGGGATAGTAATGTTCCGTATACTCCGAACGAGGTAGCCTTGTTGGAATATACAGGCGGTACCACGGGAGAATCGAAAGGCGTTATGCTGACCAATGAAAATGTAAATTCCGTCATAGAACAATTGGCATATAGCGGATATTCATTGAAACGAGGCGAAACGTGGTTATCCGTCGCATTCCCGTTTATTGCATATTCCTTGATATGTTCGCAACATATGCCATTAAGTTTAGGAATTACGGCAAATTTATGCTTTAGTCTTGATATCAATAAGGTAGAGAAGCAATTGCTGAAATCTAAGTGTAATCATATGGCGAATACACCATCAATGTGGGAGCAATTAGCAAAGAGCAGGCGGCTAAGTGGAAACGATTTGTCTTTTATCATTGCACCGACGGTAGGAGCGGATAGCTTAGAAATACAGAAGGAAGAGGAGATAAACTGTTTTCTGGAAAAGAATAACTGTAAGTACAAAATTTGCAAAGGATATGGTATGACAGAGGTAGGTTCCGCAATAGCAGCCACACCAAATAATGATGTAAACAAGTTGGGTAGCGTAGGAATTCCGTTAAGTATGACTACGGTTGGAATTTTTGATGTTGGAACGGATACGGAACTTTCTTATGGAATGCAGGGAGAAATATGTATACAGGAACCATCTGTAATGGCGGGATACTATGATAACAACGAGGCTGCTAAGGATATTTTACGTGAACATTCAGATGGACAAGTCTGGTTGCATTCAGGTGATCTTGGACATATGGACGAGGAGGGATTTCTTTTTATTGATGGTCGAATCAAAAGAATGATTATTGATTGTACCGGGTTTAAAATTTTTGCTCCGGTGGTAGAAAGCGTAATTTTAGAAGTTCCGTATGTTGAAAAATGTTGTGTAGTCGGTGCAAAAGATACAATAAACAATGTAGGGCAGATACCGGTTGCTTTTATTGTTATAGAGAGATGAGCAAAACGCATTGTTTCAAGTTTAAGTATTGGCAGTTATATCTT